>NZ_JBFTPF010000103.1:0-15058 GCF_056398345.1 Paenibacillus sp. 01T442 | reverse complement strand
GTCCACCTGGAGGGCCTCCCTGACTCATTTCCTTACCACCAACCCGGAAGTCGAATTCATCCGCTTTAGAAAACCACAACTCTTTCAATTTGGGATCCTCCCAAGTAGCAAATACACGTGTCGGCGAGGCTTTGTAAATACGTTCAACTACGAAAGTKTTATGTATGGCAATACGTTCGTTCATGCTTGTCAGCTCCCTTATTTTGATTCATCGGATTTTCCGTCTAGGAGTTCGCCAAGCAGATCTAGGCGGCGTTCCCACGACAACCGACGCTCAATGATCACTTTTTCATGACTCTTCTTCATGGTTTCCAATAATTTGGTAAAATCATCTACCGTTACAGGTTCTTTCAACGACATCAGATTAGATACGTACTCCAGTTCGAGCAACAGATTCTGTTCCATCCGAATATTTTCTTTCAGTCGGGCGATTTGCAACGAAACGATCTCCAGTGGACTGAATTGCTCGCCCGTTAATACGGACTTGACCTCATCCAGTGATAATCCAAGCTCTTTTAACGATAAAATTTGCTGCAGCCGCGACAGATCAGCCTCATTGTACAATCTGTGTCCCGATTCGGAATGCGCCGAAGGCGAGAACAAGCTGATTTGATCGTAAAATCGCAATGTTCGTATCGTGAGTCCTGTTAGTTTCGCAAGCTCTCCCACTTTCCAAAGCTGCTTCATAATCATCTCCTTTTGGCTGTGCTAGCTCTTTACCGGTAACTATACTATAAAACATGACGTAACGTCATGTTCAAGTGTTGCAGACATTTTTTTCATAACCACAAAGAAAAGGCCGCTAATTAGCGACCTCATCCATTATTTATGCATTTTTTTGAATGGACTCCAAATGTTCACCAAGTCTGTTCCAAGTATCCGTGATCCCTTCCATCATACCCATATCCATAACCTGTTGCAGATTTTCAGCTGATGCGTATTCTCCGCGGTTAATGACTTTCGTACCTGTTTCTGTTTCGATAAAGGTCAGTGTTACGCGCGTAGATGGCATGTTTTCCGCTTCATTGCCTTCCGCATCGGAGAAAAAGTCTACATACACGATTTTCTCCGGTTCAACGATTTCGCTGTAAATTGCCTTGCCCCATGATTCCATACCATAGTAATCACCCTGATTCTTGTCTTCGCACTTCATGCAATAATGCCAAACCCCACCGACGCGGAAATCAACATGACATACTGGAAGTGTCCAACCTCTCGGACCCCACCAATGCTTCAGATGCTCTGCTTCAGTAAATGCCTTGAAAACCAGCTCACGAGGGGCATTGAATTCACGCTCTAGAATTAGAACTTTGTCCTCTACCTTGGAAACCATTTGATTTGTCATTTTTAACTTCCTCCTTGAAATTTCTTTATTTGTTTAAAATAATCCTGATCAATCAGTCTTGCTGTTCATTCTGCAAATTCTTGCCCTGAAGCTTCTGTAAATAGTCATCTAGTCGGTTATACCGCTCCTCCCAGATGACGCGGTAGTTCTCCAGCCAGTCGTTCAGCTCTCGGAAGGGATCCGGCTGCAGCTTGTAAATACGTCGATTTGCATCCACCCTTACCTCGACGATGGCAGCCTCACTAAGTACACGCAAATGCTTGGATACTTGAGGCTGACGCAGTTGTAGCCGTTCCGCGATTTCCCCTACAGTGAGTGGCCGTTCACACAAAAGATCAACAATCCTCATGCGGTTAGGCTCTGCCAATGCACTCATGACGTTAGGATCCATGCTCATCATCCGTCCTCTTGCTGTAAATACATGCGTTTCTTGATCGTGTGTAACAGTAATTTTCTTTCTGAATTCAATATACCACATGAGGAATATTCTCGCAAGTGAATATTGAAATGGAATGGTAAGCGCTAACCCGAAGGTCAGCGCTTATTACTCACTTCAAGCTATGATAAACGGCCATCATATCTTGCTTATTCAATTCACGAATACGATTGTAGATCGGAATATCTGCAACGGACTCCGTCACTTTACTTTCATCAACAACATCACTTACTTTGCCWGTMAGCCATGTTTGTACGGTTATACCCTCGACGACTTCCTTGCGTCCCTCATCATTGATGCCACTTACATAACAACTCACACAAGGTACCGACAATTTCTGTACGCCATCATGGAGACCATCTTCGGAAATGACTCGCTTACCGCCACAGAATKGGCATGGATGACTGGCTTTGATCTTATTAATTTGGGTAACAATCTTACTATAACCAAAGGCTTCGTAGACATAAGTCAGTTTTTTATATTTTCCATTGGTGAAATATTTATCAATGATGGTTTCTCTTGTTTCCGTAATATCGGCAAAATCACAGATGGTTATCAAGTTTTTGCTGTTGATCGCATCAAGATTACCTTTAATATTGTCCCAGAAAGGCACTGCATTTTGTAGAACCACTTCATAGCCCACAAAGCTAGCAAGCTCAAGCTCGTACATTTTAAGCGCAACTTGCGTTTCTCTAGGCAGTAAGGAGACATCTTCCGAAAGTGCAAGGTCACCGCCAACGATGGATTTTAACTTTTCTAATTCTGGCAAGTTGCCTACGCTTTGGATAACCTGATCCAGCGGCTGCTGAATTATCTCGCGAATATCCGAGCCATTAAATTTCAATTTTTTATGATGGTTTAATACGGTTCCATGACATACGGGGCAGGTAATCATTTCTCTTGAAGCTTTCATTGCTTCTTTAATCGTAAGATTCTTCGAAATAACCATGTAACGGCCTAAGATGTAATTAAAGCCTTCCCAGGTTCTCGAAGCCTTACCTGCCTTATCATAAAATGATTTTTCCCAATAGCCATATAAGAACGTATTCTTTTCAGCTTCTGTCATCTCATTATAACTTTTACTTATATCATGACCTAGCTCATTCTGTATMTCTGCGAAAAGGAAATGCAACTTGGCATGCTGGTAGTATTTCAAGACATCCATCACTTCTGGCAACAATAAGCCATCCCAGAATGGGACTGTTTTATCTTGAATAAGAATATCCATATCGAATCTTTCGATCACACGACGACCCGAGCAGCATGGACAATGATTATCTTGATAATAGAAATCGAAGCTTCTTGTATCTTTATTGGTAGGATGAGAAGCTACAATATGGTTGATCAGCCCACCGATTTCATAGACAAAACTATACTGACTATACAGGTGACGTTCAAGATCAATCGCAATCACAGGGGCAATTTTGTCAGATTCGTATTCACCATAGATTAAGCGTGCCATGGAAGATAAGCTTTTCAGGATACCACCTTTATAGATGTTTTCTGCCTGTTTAAAATAGTTAATCTGATTTTCTTGTAGGTATTGAATACCTTGTTGTTGCTTCAGAGCGGAAGAAATGTGCAAAGGGGCTGCATGATCTTCCCTATTTTTAAGACGATAGTATTCCTCATGTGGGACAACATCAAGGTGTCTAATCGGTTCAGGCTGTCTTTTGCCAAAATCAACAATAAAATCCGAACTTTCCAGCATATAGGCGTTATGTTCGATCATCAGGATGGAGACAGATTCATCTTCCAGAATGACCCTCACACTGTCGATGAATTGGTTTAAAATATTTTGAGATAAACCTTTCGAAGGTTCGTCAAAAATAAACAGCGTATGCGGGTTTCTTGAATTCGCAAACAACTCCGATACTAAATGAACACATTGAAATTCACCTGTAGATAATGATTGTGTTTTTCTTTCTAATGTCAGATAGCCAAGTCCAAGTTTATTCAATAAGCTCAATCGTTTGCGAGCGATGTCTTCGTTCGGCAGTTCTTCAATAATATCTTCGATCGAACGTTGGAAAATATCATCCTCTGTTTCTTCGTTATACTTGGTAAGTTTCTTCTTGATATCAAGGAACGTAGCAACGGTTGACCGACTCGTGATCGATTGGTTGCGATCTTGCCCAACCATAACCAGTTTATCTTTGGGATATCGTTTCTGAAAATCTTTGGACATGCACTCATGCACAAGTGTTGATTTCCCGCAACCAGACTCGCCAGTAAAAGTGACTAATCTGTTCTTAGGAATTTGAATTTCGGCCATTTGAATATTCCGACAGTACAGGTCCTGAAACTGATAATAATTAGTTGGCACTGCCTGATTTTGTTCCCAAAGGATTGGTTTAGGACGTGGTGATTCTTCGACGATTTTCCCGCCATATTTCCCACTGCCCGGTCCAAAGAACAATTGCTCATCTGTTGTATCTAGCACCGTATCAGAATGATCAATGAGCCAAATTTGATTCTTATAACCTAATTGCTTAATTTGCTCTAAAATTTTCAAAAGCGTTTCATGGTCGAGACCAACGGAGATCTCATCAATAATAATGACGGTATTTTCRCTGGTAGCCATGAATTCAGCCAAATAATGACGTGTTAATTCTCCACCTGATAATGTCCCCATAATGCGATTTAATGTTAAGTATCCGATATTCATATTGATCAAATTTTGGAGAATATGTTGTTTTGCTTCACTGATATGTAATTCCTCGGCAAGAGAAAGGATGGTTTCGATGCTTAAGCTATTGATATCGGAGATGCTATGTGGTTGATTCCTTAACTCCAGCTTATGCTGCTCAACTTCTGGACTGTAGCGCTTCCCTTTACACTTCGAACATTCTACATTTTGTGTCGTGCTGCGCCCTTTACAATCCGGGCACCACCCTAATGCGTTATTAAAGGAAAAAACTTCGGGAGAAAGATTGAATTGTTCGGCCATACGATCACGGATCTCTTTGAAAACGCCTGTATGTGTGCCAATGGTTGAACGAGGATTGGATGAAATCGATGATTTTCCGAGAAAAAGGACGAGAGGCATTTCCTCCATCTTGATGGCGCTGAAATTCGTTTCCATAATCTCTGGAAATAAATACTGATATTCAGCTTTCGGCAATAAGGAAACGAGACGCTTCTTGGATTCTTCCCCAATTGTCTGACAGAAAGTTGTTTTACCAGATCCAGATAAACCAGCAATTCCTAATGATTTATCTACCGGTATTGTTGCATCTAATTTGTTAATGTTGTTCGAAATTAATTGATGGATTTGCATGAGTACATCCTTTCTCTTCGTTACACTTATTGATTCCATATTAGCACATCTAACATATTGTAATGCAACTACTGAACTTTATCTGTCCGCGGCTCTCTATCCGAAATGAAAAAAATCCGCCATCATCAGCGGATTACTCTTTTCTTGATCAGATTGATCTGACCTCTATGGTTAATTTCATCTTCGAACACATGAAACCACATAAAATAATGGTTAGCTTTTTTCTTATACCAGAACTCTTCCTCTTGGTATAACCAATCATCATCCACCGTTTTAAATAATTCAAATGTGCGATTTCTGACTTCATTTAGCTTATCTACATAATAGGCCAGATCATTTCCTTTAATCTTTTCCCGCCCTTCTGCACCTAGATTCACAGCGGGTCCCCAGATGGCCATATCTTCATCATTCAAGTCTCTTTTTTCAAAGGTTTCCAATTGATAGGCGTATTCGACCGCCGCGAAATGCAGTAACAAAGCACCAATTGAATTACTTTCCTCATCTAAAAGAAAATCCAATTCCTGTACGGTTAAATTTTTGACGGATTGTAGTGTCGTATGTCTGGCATAGTTCATCATGGACAATAAGCGGCTAATCTGCGGCGTATAACCAGGTATGTCCTTAATGAGATAAATCTGATTCATATTTAACATGTGTTTCCTCCTAATTTTATAAGACGACTTGTAAGCCGAGATCAGCTAAAACAACTTCACCTTTATACATCATAGCTGCTTCTTCTCTCAGTACCTGAATATCTCCGAAGTGAGGCAAGTGGGTTAAAAGTAATTTCTTTACGCCAGCCTTCGTTGCAAGTTCCCCTGCTTCAACGGCGTTCATATGACCATACTTAGCGGCATCAAAATTGGCATAAAATGAAGCTTCTGTGATAAGTAGATCCGCATCTTTCAAGTATGGGATTAAAGTTTCATTGTATCTTGTATCGGCCGTATACACTAAACTTTTCCCCTCATAGGAAATTTTCACGCCTAAGCAATATACATCATGATCCGTTCGAAAGAAAGTCAATGTTAAGCCATCCTCGAATGTTACGATCGTATCTTGGTTAATTTCTTGTTCAATTGTTCCTTTCATTACAGGAATCGTCCATTCGTCTTTTGAATCCTTAGCAATGAATAAACGCAAGGGTGTATCGCGCTGTTTTAAATCCATATCAATTAAACAAGCATACTGAAGAGAACCTAAGTCTGCCATGTGATCGAAATGATTGTGCGAAACAAATACAGCTGTTAATTCATGAAGTTCCATGTAATTCTGTAAGACGGACAATACACCACTGCCACAATCGAATAAGATTTTATGATTTCCAATTTCTAAAAGAAAGCCTGCAGTTGCTTCTCCACGCTGTGGATAAGCGCCCCATCTACCAATAACTCTAATTTTCATTGGTGATTCTCCCCTTCCAAGAAAAAGGAGCTGCGTAATTTGCAACTCCACTATCACTCTTTTTGTTCGATAAGCATAAAGTGTTTTCCTGCTTTGATGAAGTAACACCGATTCGCCAAAGACTGCAGCTTTGCCCGAGCTAGTTTACTCAGATATTTTCGGATTTTATAATGAGGATTATTTGTGAAAAAAGCCCAATAGTCCGATTCTAGCAAACTAGATGAAATCGACTTCCTACTCCAATGGTTTGTCCCATGAAAGACTATAACGGAAGTAGAAACGTCGTCGCACCTTCGCTCCAGGAAGTATCTCCTGTGCAATTTGGCGAATCTCCTTGATGGTTTCTTTTGGAGCTGTAATTCGAACATTTGGGTTGCTGGCCCCACCATGAAATCGATCCATGATACGGATAGGAAGCAGAACCAGTCCAGAGTAAAGCAAATCCATCCATGACTTATCATTTGCTAAGCCAATGATGAGGAGTCGTCCGCCGGCTGCAAGTACTTGTCGCATGTTCTGCAGTGCGCTTCTCAGATCCATATGATGCAGCGTCGCAACACAGATAACAGTCGCATATCGTTCCTCTTGATTGGGGATTGGCAAAGCCAGGAAGTCACCGTTCATGAGCACCACATTCTCGATCGCAGCAAGTCGTGTTTGTGCTAGTTCAATCKCCGTATTATCGGGGTCGATTCCAATCACTTGTTGCACGAATGGCGCGAGGCGTTGAAGCAATAATCCATCACCACACCCGATGTCGAGAACGCGTCCTCCACGTAGCTTTGCGTCTGTAATTAACTCATCGTGAAAAGCTGTATTGTGATTCCAATAGGTATCCATTGCTAGCTTCACTCCCATATACGATCGTCCATAGACTCGAATAATTTCCCTAATGGGTTTGGTAAATCTCTCCATTATAATAGACGATTATTCGGTCATTCTGTTCAAAAACTAAAAAAGCCCGTGAGTTACACGGACTTGTCCCTATACTTAAAATGTAAATTTACATTTTCGCACTCTTTAACATCTTACATGTTTACGCTTGAATCCAATTCGAGCTTTTTCTAAGGCCTTTTGAATATTATCCGAAGCGTTCAGAAACTTACTTTTCGTCTTGTCCTGAATGATTTCAACAGGTCCAACTGCCTTTGCAGTTTCAATCGCCTTATCATGCAACGGTATGTAGGATACTGCAACTGTGAATAGGAAATTATTCATCGCATATTTCGCTCGTTCAGGTGCAGCGTGAATCGTATTTTTCACCAAGTCAAGCATATCGGATATTTTACTTTCGTCGAATTCAGTGTCTTTTCGATTCCMCAGAAGCCAACAGTAGCAACTCCATCCCGCTGACATTCTCAATTCCTCACCGCTCGCGATCCATGTATCCGCAACTTCCTGCGCAATATCTGCTTCAGACAACGTTACAGCCACAACATAATCAGATAACATATAGAAATATGCTGCATCGATCCAACGATCATAATCTTCTACGGTCATTGCTTTGGGGTCAGCGATGATGCCGGCAAAGTACATAGCGTCGTAATTCCCAGTTGCGTAGAGTTCTTCCGCTAATGGTTGATTGATTTTGATTTGCTTGAAGAGGGGTTTCATCGCGCCTGTTGCTACGCCAAATACCGGCTCATGAGCGCCATTCGATACGTACATTTTCTTCATACGTTCCTTACCCAGCGCTTCAAGTTCTTGCATAACTACTTCTGTATTCCTAATGGTTGCTGTCATAATGACTCCTCCCCTATTCATCAATTATGTTGTAATCATAAACTTTGCTTTATATTTCGAGCAAGAATAGTAAAGTAATCCGAAATTCCCTACTGGGGCTTTAACTGTCAATGTCAATATTATACGTAAGAATTTTTAATTTGAGCGAGAATCATTTGTGCCTGCTGGATCGTTTCTTCTACGATACTCCCAGCACTTTGTCCATCTGTAAGCATCCGCAAACCTTGCCCAGCCCATAATGACATATACTCGGAATTATTTTGCTTTGCAGCGGCATTTCGAATATCCCTTGTCGCCGTATTTTGAGTTGGAAACGGAAGCGGCTCAACCCCGTTCTGATCCCATACTTTAATAAATTCGTTCACAATACCTCTGGCAGGTCGACCCGAAAATACATTCGTGATAACAGTACTTTCCTCGGTACTTTCAAGTAATTTATGTTGATACGCATTATGTGCTCCCGATTCAATCGAAGTCAGGAATCGTGTCCCCATCTGAACCCCTTGTGCCCCGAGAACCAGGGCGGCGACCAATCCACGACCATCCATAATCCCTCCTGCTGCAATAACGGGTACATGAACATGCGCAACAATTTGCGGTACTAACGCCATTGTGCCTATATTAGCGCCCATAGGGCGCTGGACTATGTCGAATGTCCCGCGATGACCACCGGCTTCACTTCCTTGAGCCACAATCGCGTCACATCCGGCTTGTTCAGCAAGAATGGCTTCTTCGACAGTAGTCACCATAGTTACAATTTGAATCCCCGCCGCTTTAGCTTGCTCCGTCATATGAGGTGGAAGTACTCCGATAGCCGTACTGATTACCGGAACTTTTTCTTCTAGCAAAACGGCGAATTGCTGCTCGAAATGAGCTGGTGTTTTCACATCTTCCGCATCAACCTGCGGTACGCCGAGTTTAGCTCTCATTGCATTCAGTTCGTGTTGAACCTCCAGCGTTCTCGAATTGTCATCATGAGCCTGAGTAACAAATAAATTTACGCCAAATGGCGCGTTCGTTAATTTACGAATGTCCAGAATGGCCGTACGGATCGCTTCAGGCTCCATATAGGCGGCACCAAGCGTCCCCAATCCGCCAGCATTCGATACGGCAGCCGTCAAGCTGACCGTTCCAGGGCCACCTGCCATGCCCGCTAGGAAAATGGGATAACGAATTTTAAAAATGCGGCAAAGTTCTGTATGTAGATGAATAATCTTCTGCCTCCTATCACTTTGGATGGGATCGTTGATTGCCGTATTCAAGCGTTGGTTATCCATCCCATCTCTTTTAATTAATTCACTTCCTTAATAATAACATGAGTTGTTAAGCGCTGCTTTTTCTTCTGCCATACTGCCAGATACTCTTGATTATGATGTTGGCAGTGTTAACACATATGTATGGCGAAACGAGCAAGGCATTCGTACGTTTGTGAAGTATCATTGGTACCCTTTAGCAGGTATACAGGTTATTGATAGCCACGAAGCAGCGCAATTAGCTGGGGAAAACCCTGATTATGCCGGTAAAGACCTCTTTGATACCCTGGCAGCAGGCAAAACTGTCGAATACGGGCTATATGTGCAGTTGATGGATCCGAGCGATGGAGACAATCTCCCTTACGATCCGCTAGACGATACTAAAGTTTGGGATGAAAGGCAATTTCCGATGATGCCAGTTGGCAGGCTCGTATTAAAAAAGGTTAATTTCACGAATTTGGCTGCCCTTTCGGGTGGCCATTTATGTTTCCAGTACTCAAATTGATGAATAATTTGGCAGGTTTGGTTCTATTTACACGGCTTAAAAATGAAGATTTTAATCTTATTTTCATCTTTGCTACAGATTCATTTTGTATACTTAAAATACCTTTATTTTCAGATCGTCACGCAAGGAATATAGGTTTGATCGTTTTTAAAATTATTAGAAAGTAGGCACTTATTATCATGAAGCTAGCGGGTATTACTTACAAACATGAGCAAAGCGTGAGCTGGCTGAAACGTTCCATATTTATTTGTATAATTATTGTATTTCTATCTGTAAGCTTTCTGTTCTTAACTCCCCCAGGAACGAAAATTCGTCTGTTTCTAGCGGATACCTTTATTGCTACCCAACATCGGGAGTGGGCATGGATTTTTGTAGGTATGAAGAAACGGGATGAAATGATTCAGAATGTCCAGCAAATGAGTGAAAATAACTCCATTGAGAAGCAAGATTTGAATGCTATCACGATTCAGAAACAGGATGGCAAGATTATTGATGTTGAAGATATCACGGGACGTGGCTGGGTCGGCAAAAAAATGGTGGTATACGATCCGAGAGCAATTCGTGTCGTTGTTCCAAGTAAAGTGGGGCAAGGGGAAACGATTAGTTCGATGGTGAATCGTACAGKGGCGCTTGCAGGCATTAATGGTGGAGGCTTCGATGACCCACAAGGCCTAGGTAATGGGTTCGCTCCTATTGGAGTTATTATGTCTGGAGGTAAGATTTTGTATACAAGCGTTGATGGTACTGTACCTCAACAAGTCGTCGCGTTTGACCATACGGGGAAATTAATTATTGGAAAATATTCGATTGATGAGCTCTTAGCCTTGCATGTGACTGACGCCGTTTCCTTCTATCCGCGCATCATTGCAAATGGTAAAGCACTCCCCATCGTTGGAGATGGTCTGAACCCGCGGACAGCCATTGGTCAACGCGCAGATGGCGTTATTGTTATGATCGTCATTGATGGACGTCAGACCAAAAGTATTGGCGCTTCTTTAAAAGATGTCCAAGACCTTTTATTGAAAGAAGGTTGTGTTAATGCCGGTTTCTTAGACGGAGGTGCATCCTCTGAAATGGTCGTCGGGCGTGATCTTATCACGCATCCATCTAGCCGATATGGCGAAAGAAGGCTGCCTTCAG
This sequence comes from Paenibacillus sp. 01T442, assembly GCF_056398345.1. Classification (NCBI taxonomy): domain Bacteria; kingdom Bacillati; phylum Bacillota; class Bacilli; order Caryophanales; family Paenibacillaceae; genus Paenibacillus; species Paenibacillus sp. 01T442. The sequence continues at coordinate 3,952 of NZ_JBFTPF010000103.1, read as the reverse complement.
GACTCCTTATTTTTGAACACCCAGATCAGGTGAATGTTGCAAATGTATGGGAAGGTGTGACCGATATTGATCCCGGTGGCGCTTATGATAATCCAGGTTACCTCGCAGAACACAATCGATTAAATAATAAGTAAACAAGAAAAGAGCTGTCCATTGGCAGCTCTTTCTTCATGTCTAACGATTCTATTCGTATAATTAAAACGTATTGTAGACATTTTGACATTCTTTAGCGGTCGGCTCATAAAAACAGTGCTTCTTGTAACGGCCTGCTATCGGCTGATTATACCAGGTATCCGGACACGGACCAGGATTTTCGAACGTTCCCGGTCGAAAATACCAAAGTGAAAATTTACCTGGCCAAGTCCGCTCCCCATCCACAGCTCTTTTTGCTATGCGACGCTCTCTTTCTCTTGCATTTTGATAGTACAACCCGTGCTGCAACGCTTCAAACGCATGCGGTTGGTTGATCATTTGAGGAATTGTCCGAAGATTTTTGAAATCGGAGCAATTCGCTCTTATTCGATTAATGCCAACATTTCCAACAAGAAACATACCCGTTTCGCCTTCGGTTTCAGCTTCAGCCCGAAGCAACCTTGCCAACATGTCGATATCCTGCTTTCTAGCTTTTACGACTGCCATTCGCTCACCTCAATTGAGTATATGTCTAGACCCATCATATTGTAGGTGAAGTGGAAATGTGACTTAACTATTCATACATTCTTTTTATACAATAAGTAAACTAAACTTGCTCTCTCCATACGAAACGGTTTCCATGTTGGGTTCAGTTTCATATCGAACACTATTTAGCAGCACATGTTCAAGTAGAACATGGTCAAACCGTATTAAAGCATTTTGTAACTCTGCGTCTACATCTAGAACAAGATCGATGCGTTTTTCGATCGGGAGTCCTATCTTTTTGCGATAATCTTGAATTGCTCGAATGACCTCTCTAACTAACCCTTCCTGTTCTAACTCTTCCGTCATTGTCGTGTTTAAGGCAACCGTCATTTGGTACCCCGATACGGAAGCATAGCCTTCATTCGCTTGTTTCTCGATAAGTAAATCCTCAAGCAGAATGTGCAGCACTTCACCATCCATCATCATATCCAGGAAGCCGTTGTCCATCACTGCTTTTGCTTCTGGAGCTGATAGCTGCTTCAACTGAGCTTGCACGGGTCCCACGAATTTCCCGAACTTTTTACCTGCAGCTTTCAAGTTTAACTTGAAAGTAAACCGTACGAAGCCGACATCACTCGATACGATATGGATCGATTTAACATTGATCTCATCTTGGATGATATCTTCAAATCCGCCAATGTTACGCGCAYCGTCAAACGAAACGTACAACTCCGACAGCGGCATCCGAGTCTTGATTCCCGTTTCATTCCGGATATTGCGAGCCAATTCCACGATTTGCCTCACGGTTTCCATCTCATTCTCCAATGATACATCGTATAACGTTTCGTCCATTTTCGGATAATCGGTAAGATGCACACTCCMCTCGCCTCCCAAATTCGCATATAGATCATCTGCAATTAGCGGTGTGTAGGGAGCAATCAGTTGTGCGAGTGTTAGCAGAACATGACGTAAGGTTTGATAAGCAGCAATTTTATCTTCGGTCCATTCGCTCCCCCAGAACCGATCTCGCGAGCGTCGGATATACCAATTGCTCAGTTCATCTACAAACGTTTCAATTTGCTTCGCAGGGTTTAAGAAATCGTTGATTTCTAGTCCTTTTCTTACCTGTTGCAAGGTACTGTTTAATCTAGATAAAATCCATCGATCTAACACATTCACGGAAGTTATCTGCGGATGGTCATCTGGTTGATATTGATCAATTTGTGCATACAACGCATAGAAAGCATGTGTATTGTTGATCGTATCAATAACTTTGGATTTAGCCTCGGCGACAATCTGCTTAGAAAATTTCTTGCTGCTCCAAGGAGCGCTATCGGATAACAAGGCCCATCGGAATGCGTCGGTGCCAAATTCGTTAATGATTTCCCAAGGATCAATCCCATTGCCCTTGCTCTTTGACATTTTTTGTCCATTCTCGTCCAGAACATKCCCTGTAGATAAGACGGATTTATATGGGATTTGCCCATTATAAAGGGTAGAGACCKCCAGTAAGCTGAAGAACCAGCCCCGCGTCTGATCGATCCCCTCACAGATCATATCCGCGGGATACTGCTCTTGAAACAGTTCTTTGTTCTCAAATGGCTGATGATACTGGGCAAATGGCATAGATCCGCTATCGAACCAGACGTCAATGACTTCCGAGGTTCTATGCATGGTACCGCCGCAAGAGCAGCGCAGCTTCACTTGATCCACGTAAGGCTTATGCAGTTCAAGGCTTTCCTCGATCGGATCAATCGATTTATCACGGAGATCCTTATGGCTATCTGGCGCATATTCTGCGTTGCAGTCTTCRCAGATCCAAACATTGAGCGGCGTACCCCAGTAGCGATTTCTGCTGATATTCCAATCAACAAGTTCTTCTAAAAATTTCCCAAACCGACCTTCTCGCAGATGGGAAGGGTACCAAGTGATTTGACTGTTGTTCGCGATTAACTGATCTTTAATAGCCGTTGTTTGGATGAACCAGCTCTCCGTCGCATAATAGAGCAGCGGTGATTTACAGCGCCAGCAGAATGGATAGCTATGCTCATAACGTTCCTTCGAAAACAACAGACCGCGCTCAGATAAGTTTTTAACGATATCGATATCACAATCCTTCACAAAACGACCGGCAAAATCGAAGATCTGATCGACGTAGCGACCTCTAGCATCTACAACATTTACAAAATCCAATTCATGCTGGCGTACGGTGCGATAATCATCTTCTCCGTGAGCTGGCGCAATATGGACGATCCCCGTACCACTGCTGTCGCTAACATAGTCCGCGTCTACGACGATATGTCCTTTCGTCACTTGAAAATAATCAAAAGGTGACATATAAGGTGTACCTACAAATTCGGCGCCTTTATGCGTGGATAGGAGCTCATACTCCCCTTTCATGATCTTATCAACAAGGTTGTGTGCTACGATGTACACTTCACCATTCTGTTTGACTTTGACATAATCAACATCTTTATTGACAGCTAAAGCGACATTGGCAGGCAATGTCCATGGCGTAGTCGTCCATGCAAGAAAATGTTCATCTGCGTTCTTACTTGTGAATTTTACAGTAGCACTCAGATCTTTCACATCTTCATACCCTTGGGCAACTTCATGTGAGCTGAGTGTTGTTTGGCAATCTGGGCAGTACGGGCTTACGCGATGACCTTTGTACAGATGCCCTTTCGCATGAATCGTGGATAAAATGTGCCAAACACTCTCGATATAATCATTAGTTAGTGTGACATAAGGGTTCTCCATATCCGTCCAATAGGCGATCGCTTCGGTCATTTCACGCCACTGCTTCTCATATTCGAAAACGCTGATCTTACACGCCTCCACGAATTTGGCGACTCCATAGGATTCGATTTCCTGTTTGCCAGAAATACCTAGCTTCTTCTCTACGCCAAGCTCTACAGGAAGCCCATGTGTATCCCACCCTGCTTTGCGTATGACGCGGTAGCCTGACATCGTTTTATAACGACCGATGAAATCTTTGATCACACGTCCCAGCACATGTCCGATATGCGGCTCCCCATTCGCTGTTGGTGGGCCTTCATAAAAAACAAAGTTGGGTTGTCCCTCTCTGTTTTCAATTGATTTGCGAAATGTGTCATTCTGTTTCCACTGTTCAAGAACACGGAGCTCTCGCGACCTTGCTTTTTCTTTTACATCCACTTTTCTCATAGGTCTCATCCTCTCATTTCATCCAACTTAACGTTCGTTCCTTGACGAAAAGGTTCATTGAAAAACACAAAAAATCCCGTCCCATAAGGGACGAGATTTCATCTCGCGATACCACCCTAGTTCCGTAAGGATTATGACTATCATAATC
>NZ_JBFTPF010000102.1:0-15980 GCF_056398345.1 Paenibacillus sp. 01T442 | reverse complement strand
GATGTATATGATTTATCATACAAGCTCCTATATAATTTAGGTGAAGACATTTTGATTAGACAAAAGAAGGGTGGTCGCTTTTCATATGAATACATCCATTTACTTTGTGATATTTTCTGTTATTTTATTGTTTGGCTTATTGTCGACATTCCTCATCGGTTTTTCTCGTAAAAATCGTGAAGGGGATCAGTCCTATTTTCAGAAAACAGGCACGAAGTGGGTAAGGCTTACATCATTGTACGTCATCTCGATTGCAGCAGGCTTATTAGCATTGCTAGCTTTTATTCGATATTCAATTGAATAGACATAAATACAGAAAAAAATCTCCATAACTGGAGATTTTTTTATTTTGACGCGGAATAGGGTGTTATGTAGAAGTTAAGCCGACATCGTTGGAAACGTGTTGATTTTGATAAAGTGAATCTGCAACGATCCGAAAAATGCTTTCMCTTGATTGTAATGCAGTTCACATTTGTACCCATACTCACAGGCAATGGCTTGTAAGGATTTGAACCCAGGGAGCGCTCTAACCATAGTCGTGATTTGCTTCGTGATATGATTGGGTAGTTTCATAACCATCGTGGACGCATGAATGCCATCAACAACGGAGATAAAACTGGGGAACTCGGGTTTCTTGAGAAGTCCAAGATGGATATGATCCTCAGCAATTTGTAAAATTTCTTTGTTCAAACGATTGAGGTTTAAGGTCATGTTTTTATAAAAGTAGATGCCAAATCCGATTTTGTTCGTCAATGGATTTAGGCGTTTCTTCCATTTCAGTACGTTTGCTTCCCAATAAGACTCTAGTTGATCGCTAATTCTAGTCCAGTTTAATCGTGATGTGAGAAAATTTTTCATGCATTACTCCTTAAACAGTTAGATTTCTTACTTTAATTAAGACGTTGGAACAAGGAGTATGGTTCATTTACGTCAAACTACGCGAGTAGAATCTGAACAAAACCTTCAGCAGCTAGCGATAATTTCATATCTCGACGAACGGCTAAACCAATGCTGCGCGGTGGAAGTGGTTCCTGCAATGTGAGTTCAAAGAGAGTGCCTGATCGAAGCTCATCCTGTACAAATGACCGACTTATGAAGGCAACCCCGTAACCTAACCGTGCGAACTCCGCTAGGAGATCAATATTCCCTAATTCAATATCTGGATTCACCGTGAATCCTTGTGCTGCAAACCATTTTTCTATAGACACTCTAGTACTGCTCCCTGGCGATAAGAAGATAAGAGGTAGCTCCGCGAGATCCTTCGTAGAGATGGAACGGTTCGTCCATTCTCGGAAATCTTCCCCAACCACCAAACAATCCTCCAACGTCGCAATCGTGTGAATCGTCAAATCCGAATCTTCAATCGGTAGATGAACGATGGCACAGTCAATTTCACCTTCCTTTAAACGCTTCGTAATCTCGCCGGTTTTCCCGTGTGATAAACGAATCCGAATGCCTGGATATTGCCTATGATAAGCATTCAACTGAGGTAACAGGAGGTGCTTAATCAATGAATCACTTGCCCCGATCCGAATCTCACCTTGATGTAATTGCTTCAGATTGAGAAGATGCTTCTGTCCCGAATCCAGCATAGCAAAGGATTGTTCCACATAGTCAAACAGCGTGCGTCCTTCTTCTGTGAGCTCAACACCTTTGGACAGACGATGAAATAATTTAAGCCCAACTGCCTCTTCCATTTGCTTAATGGCATAGCTCACGGACGGTTGCGTTATATGAAGTTCTTGCGCAGCTTTCGTTAAATTTCGGCATTTGGCCGTATGTAAAAAGATACGATACCATTCTAAATTCATCATTTGATATAGATCACCTCTATGACAAGTTGTGTATATTCCAATTTCATTTATTTCATAGAACTCATTATAATTGGCATATAGCAAAAATACAAAAGAGGTCTACGTTAGGCATAGAAGTTACTTACTAAATAGGAGGATTACAATCATATGGCAGGAAATACTTTCGGTGAAATTTTCAAAATTACAACTTTCGGGGAATCACATGGAGCCGCGGTAGGCGTCATTGTGGATGGTGTTACACCAGGCATCGAGATCGATGAAGCCTATATTCAGAAACAGATGGATCGAAGAAAGCCTGGCCAATCCTCGGTGACCTCCCCACGCAAAGAATATGATATCATTCATATCTTATCGGGTGTTTTCGAAGGGAAAACGACGGGTACGCCGCTGTTCGTCAATCTCTATAATCAAGATATGAAGCCGGAAGCTTACAATGATATTCAGAACTCGTTTCGACCAGGCCATGCGGATTTCACTTATCTGCAGAAATACGGAATCCGCGATCATCGCGGAAGTGGGCGAGCTTCGGGTAGAGAAACTGCGGGTAGGGTAGCAGGTGGGGCAATCGCTCGAAAACTGCTTGAACATCGAGGTGTACAAGTGGTAGCCTATACCCAAGAAATCGGAGGAATTCCTTGTCAGACCTTCGATGAAGATGCGATTGAACGCAATGCAGTACGTGCATGTGATCCGATTGCCGGAGCCAAAATGATTGTAAAAATTGAGCAATTAGCTGCGATTGGTGATAGCTGTGGAGGTATCGTAGAATGCCGGATTCGTGGAGTTATGCCTGGTCTTGGAGAGCCGGTATTTGATAAATTGGATGCTGAATTGGCGAAAGCAATGCTGTCTATTGGAGCTGTGAAGGGCATTGAATTTGGTGCGGGTTTCTCAGCTGCAACAATGCTAGGTAGTGAGCACAATGATGAAATGGATAGTGACGGATTTCTCAGTAACCATTCTGGAGGAATTCTAGGCGGGATTAGTACGGGTCAAGAAATTATTTTCCGAATTAGCGTGAAGCCGACTTCTTCGATTTCTGTTGCCCAGAAGACGTTAAACGTGAATGGTGAGGAACAAGAAATTCGAACGATAGGTCGCCATGACCCATGTATTTGCCCGCGAATCGTACCCGTGGTTGAAGCGATGGCGTGCTTAGTATTGGAAGATTTGTATAAACGACAAGCAGCTAATCTCGGATAGATAGAACGATAGTTAAATGACCAGTGCAGTCTGAACATCAGGCTGAGACACTGGTTTTTTTCTTTTTTAGAGTAATCGAAACCGAATTGGAGGATATTAAAAGGAGAGGAAATTTCAAGTAAAGAGGCGAGAAGAAAGATGAACAGAACGACATCAATAGAAAAACTAGCCTATATCGATGAAGTTTTTGAGCATACATCTGATTTTGTAAGCAGGGATGCTTATATTTATGAGGCGCATGTCCACATATGCTATTTAGAAACATTGGTTCATTATGAAGAAACGTTTGACAACCTAGTTAATAGGCTGTCACTTCTTCATGGCAAGGACAATCCGATCGAACAAATCGGCTTATCCCCATCGGTAAGAGTGAATGTCCCCTTGACTGAGATCGTGAATGCCGTATTACAAGGTAAGTTGGTTATTTTCCCACAAGAAGGCTACGATAACATGTTGATTGAGCCCTCTTCCGTCAACATGAATCGAGGTATTACGTCTGCACAAACGGAGAATCCGATTCAGACTTCGTTAGATGCCTTTACGGAAGACATTTATGCCAACATAAGTCTTATACGCAATAAAATGAAAATCAAAAATTTACATATTCAGAACTTTACCCTTGGATCTACACTTCCACGTGATGTGGCTGTTCTTTATGTGGATGGACAAGTGGATCCAAAGGTCGTTGAACTCATCCATACCTGCTTGAATGATAATGCCATGATGGATGTTTCGAATGTTCAAGGGCTGCTGAAAGCGCTCAAACAGCCTTCCTACAGTCTTGTTCCAACCTATGTCACATCCGAGCTTCCTTCGACAACCAAACACAATCTGATGGACGGTCGAGTGATCCTTTTCTTAGATCATTTTCCGTTCTCGATTTCGTTTCCCTCTATTATATCGGACTTTTGGGAGGTACAAACAGATAAAGATCAACTACCAATGTTCATGTATTTATACCGAATTATTCGTATCGCGAGTTTAATCATCGCGCTAACCATGCCAGGGTTATATGTAGTTCTTAATTCTGTGAACCCTGAATTGTTGCGGATTCAATTGGCTGTATCGATAACAAACTCGAGAGAAGGAGTTCCCTATCCCGTGTTAGTTGAATTGCTTCTCATGCTGTTTATTATTGAAATGGTCATCGAAGCGAGCATTCGTCTTCCCAAAAGTATTGGTCCAACCATTACGATGGTTGGCGGTATTATTCTAGGACAAGCGGTCGTTCAAGCAAGGTTAGTCAGTTACTTTCTTATCATTGTTGTAGCTGGATCGACAATTGCACATTTTACGATGGGCACCTATATGAACACAGTATCCATCCGATTGTACAAATATGTAGTCATTTTATTTAGCGCTATGTATGGCATACTCGGCCTAATGGTATCGATCGTCTTGTTTTGTTTTTACCTTGGCACAATTACAACGTTTGAGGTGCCCTATTTAAGCCTTTCTACCAAAAGAGTGAAAAACAAATGAGCAATAAAGCCCTATTAACGATGTTTGTCATCGTTCACCTCTCGTTGTATTTTTATATCTATCCCGTCAAAATGATTGAGTCTACATCCAAAGGGCATTGGGAGCCTATTGTTCTTGGTTTTCTTCTAGAATTGTGCTGCGTATGGGTTTATGTGAAGGGACTTGCTTCTTTTCCAGGTAAGGACCTCGTTGATATATGCAAAGAAGTATCAGGGACATGGATGGMGCGTCTTTTGCTTATTCCGCTGATCGTCTATTTATTTCTGGATTCCAACTTTACGCACAGCTATGAAATGGAATCGATCAGCATCCTATTACTGCCTAATACCCCTACGTATTTCATTTTATTGTTGTATATCATTCCCCTTTACGTCGCTTGGAAAGGCTATGACGCGATCTCAAGAGGAGGTATGGTCGTATTCATCTGTGTGTTTCCCTTGGTGCTATTCTCTTTGATTAGCGCAATGAGTAATTTCGATATCAATAACATCTATCCAATCATCGATACTCGGCTCAGTTTCTTCAAGAAACCGACGTTTTATTCTGCCTTTTTCGTGCATGCGGGCTTCTTGTTCTTAGGATTGGTTAAGATGAGGCGGCGATTGCCATTTCGCCAAATCACTTCGATGTTGGGAATACTTCTTATTTTTGCAATGTCCTCTGTGTATGTGCCCATGCTCATTTTCGGTCAGGAATCGATTATTTATTTTCGCTATCCGAATGTATTGACTTCTGACACGATTGATAGTGAGTGGATTGTATTTGATTGGCTCCCAACTTTTTTCGTTATTGCCATGATCGCTATCTCGATGGTAGCAGCTGCAGTGAGTTTCTGGATGATGTCAACGCTGATCGAAAAACTATTTTTGAAAAAGAATAGAGGGATAGCAGTCCTCATCGTTGGCATTTTATCCTATATCTTCAGTTGTTATTTGGATAATATCGATAAACTAGGGAAATATATTACGTTAAATACTATCTTATGCTTCTACTGCATCATTGGTATCCCACTTGTCATCATTCTCATGGGTTTGAGGGTTAGGAGGAAGCCGGCTTGATCCATCGATCATTTCTAACGGTTGTACTGGTTCTAAGTACCCTGAGTACACTCCTTACAGGTTGTTGGGATACGAAAGATATTAATAAGCGACTCATGCCCGTAGTGATGGGAATATGTAAAGAGAAGAATCAGGATTACAGAATTATTTTACAAATTCCGAGTCCTCAAAAAAAAGGCTCTCAATATATGGAGAGCAGCTCCGCGACAATCAACAATGCGGTTGACAACATCCGAACAAAATCGGAAAAAAGTATTGATCTTCTCCATATCCGACTGTTCCTTATCTGTGAAAAAACGGCAAAGGAAGGTATTGGCGATATTATCGATTATGCGATTCAGGCAAACGATATCTCCATTAAAGGGTTACTAGCGATAGTTAAAGGCGATTTCCATGATGTTATCCATCACGAAATCAATGCAAATCCAGAGCTTTMCTCTTATGATTTTTTCAGTGAGCAGGCTGGTTGGACACCTGAAACGACCATCGTACGCTTATGGGAAGCCTACCGAAATATTAAATCCAACACACAAGACATGTCGATTCCTATTCTTACAAAAGGAACAGATACCCTGTATCAATTTAAAGGATCAGCCATTATGGGTGGGGATAAAATGGTAGGGGAAATTTCTTCTGATGAAGTATTAATTTACAATGTATTTCAGGAAAGATATACGGGTGGAACCATTGAAGTTGCCGAAGATAGTAGTGTGAGGATTAAAAAAGCAACTATTAAACATGCCCTTAATTGGACTGCATCAGGGCCTCAGATAAAAAGTCGTATTCTCTTGAAAGTAGAGATTTTGGAAAATAAAAACGAAGAAACGGAGGGTCAAATTACGAAGAAACTCAAAGAAATCATCGAGAAAAGAGCTCAAAAACTAATAACAGATCTTAAAAGTGATAAGGCAGACGTTCTAGCTATAGGACAACTTTTCCGGAAAAAGATGAACGATGAACAAATAAGAGATTGGAAAAAGATTTGGTTTGAAGACTTGGACTATGAAATCTCCGCAGAAATCACCATACTCAACAGTATATATGTAAAGTCTCCGAATAAAATCAAAAAACRAGACCAATAGAGAGAATAACGTTTGTACAATAAAACAGCAGCAGTCAAGGACTTTATTTTCTGGTCCATGGCTGCTGCTTGAACACCTTGTGTAGCTAGTAGCTGCAAAGCATTAATTACTGCACATCTCTAAAGCAGCATGAAGTTGTTGGATACCTGGAATAATTTCATCGAAATGGGGCCTTGCAAAGCTTAGACGAATCCACCCTTTATTGGATCCATAAACAGTTCCCGGTATAAATATAACGCCTCTTTTGGTGGACTCTTCAAGCCATTTTAATTCATCAACTTCACGATTGATTCTACACCAAAGTGTAAGCCCACCTTGAGGTATGGAATATGAAATCGTATCTCCCATAATTTCTGTTAGCCCTCGCATGAGTTCATTTCTCTTCTTTGCTAATTCTGTTCGCAAGAAATGAATATGATTATCGAGATGACCTTCCTTGATAAAATGGTTGGCAACCCACTGCGGAATGCTGCTCAAGCCGAAATCCATCTGTTGTCTAGCATCGGATAAACGACTAATAACGGATTGTGGAGCGATTAACCAACCAATTCGTAAGCCAGAAGAAGCCGTTTTKGATAGGGAACCAATATATAAGACATTGTTATTCTTATCTAATGATTTCAAGGTAGGAGGTGGATGTCCATCGAAGGCGGTTAAAGTGAAGGTGTCATCTTCAACGATTGGGATGCCTAGCTCCGATGCAATTTCAAGCAACCTAATTTTTCGTTCAGTAGGCATTACACTGCCCGTTGGATTTTGAAAATTAGGGTTTACAAATAACATGCGAATTTTGTGTTTGCGATATAGTGTCATAACTTCTTCTGGATTTATGCCGTGCTCATAGGAGGGGATACGGAATAAGCGAAGGCCAGCCGATTGAAACATGGACAACGAATAACAGTATGACGGGTCTTCAATCGCAACCGCGTCTCCAGGATTCAATAAACACTGTAGAATTAAATATAAGGACTGTTGGGAACCAGCTGAAATTAATATAGATGAGTAAGTTGTATGAATGTGAAGATGCTTAGCAAGAAATGAAACAAGCGTTTCTCTCAGTTGTGCGCACCCCTGCGGGTTATCGTAACCGAGTTGTTCATGAAAGGGCCGCTTTTGTAAAAGTTCACGGACGATATCCTGCGGATATAGATCTGGTGACAACTGGCCGCTTGCAAAGTCGATAAGCCCCTTTTTGTGAAGTAATTCTTCGCGAATACGGCGTACGAATGGTTGATTGGGGAGGAAATTTCCTCCTTCTACATACTCTTTCCAGTTGGGAGTTTGGTTAGTCATGTTCTCCTCATTCAGATTGGAAACAATGGTACCATTGCCTTTACTACTTACCAGTATGCCAGTAGCACGAAGTTCTTCGTAAGCAGCTACCACAGTACTTCGGTTAACGCGTAGTACGGCGGCCAATTTTCGTTCGGAAGGAAGCGTACTGCCAGGAGGGAACTCTCCAAATGCTATGCGGTGTTCCATGTAATCTGCAATTTGTTGATAAATAGGCGTTTTGCTTGATCGATCAGGCTTCCACATATAATATACCAACTTTTATCAAATTTTTGTCATAACTATCTGAAGTTACGTTAAATGAGCAACATTAAAATATAAAAAAACACCCAGCTTTCCATAGGTAGGGTTGTCATTTTTAACTATTTTTCTCATACTTGGCAACTGTTCTTTGTAATTTTTAAGTATCATATCATATATGTTATTCTCTTGTGTATGCTAATTAAGTAAAATTTTACTATTAAGTTATTAAAACGAAGTTATGAAAAGTATAGGTTTCTGAGGTCACATTGGATGGTTTGTTTTCTTGTTGAGTGGATGGTTACATCGTGAGCAAATGTAGTTATGATGAGGATTGTGTGTCTTTGTTATTTTAAATATCGTATGTACTTATTATCATTAGTTTATCATGATTGTGGCACTGTCGCTCGCTTAGGCAGCGAGAAATTTTCAGTTATTTTAGAAGGGATTCATGCTAGTGGTCAAACGGTTGGTGTGGCTGAGCGAATTATTGCAGCGTTTAAATAGCCGGTATGCCACTCGGAGCGTTGGATATTGAATACATATTGAACGAATGAGGGTAAGTAACATGAGTAGTTTAAGAGTATTAATAGATCGTTATGATGAGGAAATTGTTGAGCTCATATTATCTTTTCATCATCATGAGTTCATTGACTTGAAAGAGAATAAATGGGGAAGCACCTTGGAGCAGACGAACACGCATGATATCTTTCCTATTAAAAAGTTTTTTATATATATCGAAAATCGGGGGATGGAACTCTCTTTTGGACAAGAATTATTGGACGTAATTCTTGAGTATGCAAGGCAGCAAGGAGCAACAACCATTTTCTTGGACACGCCTGCAATTGCAAAAAGGTCTCAACACTTTTTTGAGGAAAATGGGTTGGTCGCGATAACCAAACATGATCTGCCGATTCGTTATGAGTACCCTGATCGAAATTCGTTATTTCATCGATTTGATTTCATTTAGGGCTGTAGAAGCTGCATGGATGAAGCATATGTTCAATTAGTTCGATTAGAATCCGCTAAATTGGCGGATTTTTTGTTTTCAATCTAGTCATCTTATCTATAGGAACAATAGAAACAACAACATTGATCACTTCCTCCTACAAGGGTAAGATAAGGATGTTCCTTGCATGCAGGAAGGCAATCATAGTGAGTGCCGCGGCTCTACACAAATATGAATATAGAGGTGACTTACTATGAATACAAGGTTAGTGAGGTGAAATGGAATTAAGACCTTTTATTGAAACAACGAAGGTAGATTCTTCCATATGAGAAATGAAATCGTAGATAAAATAACGAACAGTAAAAAAAGGAAGTCATTCTTTCATTTTACGAGAGTACGGAACTTGCCCTCCATAGCGCATCTAGATGCTTTGTATTCCTGTCATAAGGTTGACCCTGCTTTATCGAAGGAGAGACGGTTAGTGAGGCAAGAAATTCATTTAGACGGACATGTATTTGTTGCCAATGCTCATTTACGAATTGCAGACCAAGTCATGAGTGAAACCATAACTCATCAGCAATTTCATAGCTATCTGGATCAGCACGTATTTTTTTGGCCGACACCAAGAGATTGTCTAAAAATGCTGGAGATGTATGCGAGAAGAGAATCAGATGAAGCCTTTGCCATTCTTCAATTTGATGCGCATGCGTTGCTTGATGAGTTTTATGACGATATTAAATTATCTAAGTATGATTCAGGAAGCTCACCGCGGTACCCAAATCGTTGTGCCTATAAGAAAAGTTTACAGATGTTTGTTACACTAGACCAATTCGAGATTGCGCGAGACCATGATGTGCCTTCAAAACCTTCTGAGATACGCGAGGTTCTTGTGGAAGGGGAAGTAACGAGCTTGTCACGTTATTTACAGTATATTTATTGCGACAATAGGGAGGGGATTCCCGAAAAATGGAGGGAGTTTGCCCAATCTATTCAGGATTTTAAGAATCTAGCCACAATGTAAAGAAGCCTAACCTTATATGGTTCAGGCTTTTTTAGCTTTGTACCGATTACCTAAACTTGGGATAAAAAAATATCGAGTTGGAAAATATAGGAGCAGGAGGTGAGCTCATGTCAACGTTTTCCAATCCTAAAATCAATCCCTTACTTGCCTGTATTCTATGTATGAGTGGAACTTTAGCCTTAGGCCAAATTTCAGGTTCCATTATAATCATTGAACAAGCCAAACGGGATGCGTTTGTCAGCAGTATTATTGGCAGCATCGTGTTCCTCGCCTATGCTTTTTKGGTTTATAAAATAGTAAACAAGCTACCTCCAAACCACTCCTTCCTCCATGTGCTTGAACTTAAGATGGGAAGTATGATCGCATGGTTAGTTAGATTATGGATCGCCTTATATTTAATATGTGAGTTGTTTATCATTGAGAAAAATGTTGTCATATGGGTTAAATCATTTTTTCTGCCTTTTACACCGATTTGGGCGATCGCATTGCCCTTATTAATGTTGTGTGCCTACTTAGCTGTTAAGGGAATTAAACCGATCGCTATTACTTATTCTGTTTTAATCCCACTTATTATATTTCTAATTGTTTTTATGGCGGTGTTTACTTTTAAATGGAGACATCTTAATTTGCTGCTTCCGTTATTCAGCGAGGGAACCCGTCCAATCGTGGAAGGAACGATTACCACCATTCGGACTAACATGACATTGTTTTTGGTATTATTGCTAAAACCACATACGGAAGGCACTTTCAAATGGAAGCATTTTGTACTATTGTTGTCTGTTATTTCGTTGTTTTTCATCAATGCTGCTATGAGTGTATTGACAATATTCGGACCCTACGAAGCTTCCAAACAACGGTTCCCCCTCTTTACACAGTGGCGATTAGTTAGAATCAGCAGTTTCGTGGAGCATCTTGACTTTTTATCGATCTACCAGTGGCTTTGTAGTACTACTATTCTAATTAGTGTGGGACTGTTTTTAATAGGCGATTTGCTGACATCGAAGCATCGGCCTAATAAAATTGCAATTGGTATATGCACGACGATCTTGTTTATCGGAGTAGAGCTTCATATACATGATACCAATTTTTTAGCTTTTACTAAAAATTACTTCTATCCACTATCCACGTTATCCATCCTCTGTTGGACTGCCATTGCCTACATGACAACAAGAAAGAGAGGGTTGCTATGATCATCAAATATGCCAAAGTGGCTGATTTCAAGGCATTGTTMGCTTCTTGCTATGATGTGAAATTTCAGCTACACAGCGGTGCGCAAGTTGTTTATTGCGAAGGCATGGTGGATAGCAAGCAGTTGAATGAAAATGTGCTCCCACGAATGACGGACATGATTCGAAATGATGAGTTGAAGCTTATTGACGAAAACGAGGAGCTAAGTCAAATTGAGCAGCGCGTTTTTTCAGGAAACGTGATTGTCTTATTTTTCCATGAGAATAAAACACACGCCTACGAAGCCGATATTTCCAATCCGCCAAAACGGCAACCCGAAGAATCCATCAGTGAAATTTCTATTCGCGGACCGCGCGATGGTTTTACAGAGGAAGTCATTACAAACGTTGCGCTCATTCGCAAACGATTAAAAACGTCTTCACTGCAATATGAACATTACGTTGTAGGTAAAAGGGGGAATGTAAGTTTAGCAATTCTATATATCAGAGATATCATTAATCCGGATTTCGTTGTTGAAGCGAAGCGTCGAATTTCACAAATTGATGTGGACTCTATTATTGGCGTCGGGCAATTGGAGGAATATTTAAGTGATTCCAGTGATTCCATATTTCCATTAGTGGACTCGATTGGAAGACCTGATTTCGCTGCAGAGGCACTTCTACTAGGTAGATTTGTGATCATTTTGGACGGATCTCCCATGGCAATCATCGGCCCATCAAATCTTACCGAGCAGTTAAAATCACCGGAGGATGCCCATTCTGCTTACTATTATACGATATTACAGCGCTTCTTGCGTCTTGTCGGTTTAATAGTGGCGATGTTTCTACCTGGATTCTATATTTCATTGACTTGTTTTAATATCGACCAGCTGCCGTTTCCATTACTTGCAACCATTTCAGTAGCACGTATGGGCATACCTTATTCAACGACGATAGAAAACTTATTAATTCTGGGCTTATTCGAACTATTTCGTGAAGCAGGCATACGTCTGCCGAAACCTGTGGGTCAAACGGTGACAGTAGTCGGGGGGCTTATTATTGGGGATGCTGCAATTCGTTCTGGACTTGCCTCTTCGGCTTTGCTAATGGTTACAGCAGCGTCTGCTGTGGCATCCTTTACTTTGGTTAATCAATCCTTGACCGGAAGTGTCACCATTATTCGGATTTACATTATGGTGATATCATCCTTGTTGGGTATATATGGATTCTTTATCGGATTGATTTCTGTGGTTGCTTATACCTCAACACTAACATCTTTCGGTATATCCTACTGGTCACCGATCGCCGAACTCAATGTGAGTTCGTCMCTATTAGCACTATTTGATCGTCCTTTCAAATCCAAAACCAAAAGACCGGATATGCTACATCCAATTGATTCTACATCTCAGGGAGAGAGACAATGAAACCAATGGCACTCATCATCACACTGTGTAGTATGATCTGCCTATCCGGGTGTTGGGATAATAAAAATATTCAAGATTTACTTTACGCGACTGCCATAGGGGTAGATTATAAAAACAATCTGTATGAGGTCTACATTCAAATGGTATCTTTTGGTAGTGTAGCTAAGTCAGAATCAGGTGGTAGAGATACCGGCCCTCAAATATACGTTGGAAAAGGGAGTGGGAAGACGCTCTCTTTGGCATTAGGAAATATCTATGAGACGGTGCAAAAAAGGATTTATTGGAGCCATGTGCGTACGTACTTATTAACTGAAAGTGCGATGCAATCCGGTGGGGAGGATTATTTCGATAATTTAAAGCGGTACAGGGAATTTAGATATACACCTTGGATATTCGGCACAAAAGGATCATCCATTGAGGATATCTTTAAAACGCCGTCTTTTTTTCAATCGTCACCGATCACCAGCATTCTTGGCCAACCTGAAGATAATTATCATCAGAGATCGTTCATAAAGCCTTTACTTGCGCAGGAATATCAAATTAATCTGAATGAACCTGGTGAAACAGCCATTGTACCAACTCTCACCGTTGATAAAACAGCATGGCAGTCCGAGAAGAAAGCTGAAAATAAATTGAAAGTAAATGGCGTTTTTGTTGTACAAAAAAAAGGTTTACAAGGTTGGATAGCAAACACTCATCTTAACGGATTGCGATGGATGGAGAAAGATACATCAAGATCATCGATTGAGATCAAGCACGCGATCATTTCACTTGAAAAACCCAAATCTAACATATCACTTACAGAACAAGATGGGAAACCGGTGTTTAATATAGAGGTTAAAGTCACCGGAAATATTGTTGAGCTACTTGACAGCCATCCAACCGAGGAAGAATTGGAGAAAGAAGCAGAGGAGCAAATTAAAAAAGAAATTCGAGCTACGTTTGAAGAAGGGTTAAGGATAGATGCTGATATGTACAATTTTCGTAATGTGATGTTTAAGAAAAGATTGAAACACTGGCAGGATGTTGAGCTTTCTACTTCATCGTTAAACCAAATCAATGTCCAGGTCAAAATCCAACATACAGGAGAGCTTAAGAAGATGTGAGTTGTTGGAGTTCATAAAATGGAATACGACTAGTGATACACCTTACGCTCCTTAAAGCACGTTTAAAAGCTTAACTCTTAACTGAGTTAAGCTTTTGTATTTATATCAGCGATATACCGCGGCGCAAAACGAGATCTGGCAGCTGCACTGCTAGATAAAAGCGTCTAAGAGCGATCGCTCCATTCGAAGGTGTTTATGATCAGGTAAATAGGTTATGATGGTATCATAATAAAACATTCATATTTACTGCTGAATAAAGAAAGGAAGAGGTACATTGTCGACATCTGATAAAATTAAGCTTACATCCTATTCAACCAAGGGTGGATGCGGCTGTAAAATTGGTCCTGCAGATCTTTCTGAGGTGATTAAGAAATTACCTCCAGCGCTTCCAAATCCCAACCTTCTTGTAGGCATTGACACCAGTGATGATGCTGGAGTTTATAAACTAAGCGAAGAGCTTGCGCTAGTGCAAACGGTAGATTTTTTCACACCAATCGTGGATGATCCCTATTCGTTCGGGCAAGTAGCTGCAGCTAATGCGATTAGTGACATTTATGCGATGGGTGGCAGGCCGCTTACCGCTCTAAATATTGTAGCATTTCCGATTCGTACGTTGGACAAGGATGTGCTAGCTGACATATTACGTGGCGCTGGCGACAAAATGAAGGAAGCAGGCATTACACTGGTAGGTGGACATTCCATTGACGATAATGAGCCTAAGTTCGGCCTTGCTGTTACTGGGTTGGTACATCCTCAGAAGATACGCACCAACGCGGGAGCGATTCCTGGAGATAAATTGATTCTGACGAAGCCAATTGGTGTAGGGATTTTGACCACTTCAATTAAGAAGGATAGGTTAAATGAACAAGAAATAGAGCGAGTAACACAGGTCATGGCTACACTGAATAAAACGGCAGCAGAAACGATGGAACCATTTGAGGTGCATGCTTGCACAGATGTTACTGGTTTTGGCTTAATCGGACACTCTCTTGAAATGGCTAAAGGTAGTGGAGTCGGCATCCGCCTTATCGCAAATGAGGTGCCTTTATTACCGAGAGTTAGGGAATTGGCTGAAGAAGGTTTTGTTCCTGGTGGCACAAAAAATAATTTCGCCCATGTACAGAACTCAGTTACTTTCCCAGACACATTAGATCAGATCGGTCAATGGATCTTATGCGATGCCGTGACATCTGGAGGCCTTCTAATTTCCGTGGCTGGAGACCAGGCAGATGAATTGCTTACTAAGTTGAAATTAGGCGGAGTCGAGGCAAGTATGATCGGGGAAATCACAGAAGAACATTCGGGACGTATTGTAGTCATCTAAGCGAATGCTACGTTAGTTTTCTTACGAAAACTTTAAAGGGGCGAGATTCATTGTTTCAAGACATCACCATAGAAGAATTGTTAGCTCTTAGAGACAAGAAAGAGTTAGTTATGATCGACGTCCGTTCGCCTTCCGAGTTTCAGGACGCGACGATTCCAGGAAGCATAAACATTCCATTTTTTGATGATAACGAGCGTGCAGAAATTGGAACCATTTATAAGCAAGTAAGTGTACAGGCTGCTAAAGATAGAGGACTTGAGATCATATCAGCCAAATTGCCGACTTTTGTAAAGTTATTTGAAGGAATCAAAGAACAAAAAGCGGTATTCTGTTGGCGTGGTGGCATGCGAAGTCATACGTCTGCGACAGTTCTTTCGTTAATGGGAATTAGAACTTATCGTTTAACAGGAGGCTTTCGTTCCTATCGTAGATGGGTCGTTGCCACGCTTGAGAAGATGGATTTCAAACCTCGCATATGTGTGATTTCTGGGAATACAGGAGCAGGGAAAACGGCTGTCTTAAGACGTCTTCAAGATGATGGTTATCCTGTGCTGGACTTAGAAGCAATTGCCGGGCATCGGGGATCTATATTCGGTCATGTCGGCCTCCAAGCAAACAATCA
Source organism: Paenibacillus sp. 01T442 (assembly GCF_056398345.1). NCBI lineage: Bacteria > Bacillati > Bacillota > Bacilli > Caryophanales > Paenibacillaceae > Paenibacillus > Paenibacillus sp. 01T442. The sequence continues at coordinate 196 of NZ_JBFTPF010000102.1, read as the reverse complement.
GAAGACATTTGAAGCCCATCTTGTCACTAAACTTATGCAATTGAAGGATTCACCTTATTTTCTGATCGAGGGAGAAAGCAAGCGGATTGGAAAAGCAGTCATTCCTGAGTTCATCGTTAGCAAAAAAGATTCGGGTGCACAACTTTACATAGAAATGCCCCTTCTTGAACGTGCTCGACATATCATTGAAGAGTAT
>NZ_JBFTPF010000101.1:0-16348 GCF_056398345.1 Paenibacillus sp. 01T442 | reverse complement strand
GCATATGAATGCCGGGAAGTTCTTTCCTGTTTTCTTTTTCTTACTGTTGATAGGAACCTTTACCCTCTTTTGGATATGGTCAAAAGTTATTAATCGTCAAGATGATTCAGAAGATTGACATTAAAATAATCAAAGTTTATTAAAAGAACTATGTGTTCACACACAAGAATAAAGTAGTTAAGAGGCAATTGTAAATTTGAAATGGGAGGAATAACATGAGTAAATTAATTTTCAAAGTGGAAGGTATGTCATGCAGTCATTGTGTAAATGCAATTGAAAGTACGTTAAGACAACTTGGTGCTGTGGGATCAGTTGATTTAGAGAATAAATCTGTTCACATTGTGTATGATGATGCGAATACCACGATAACATCAGATTTACTTAAAGAAGCAATTGAAAATAAAGGATTTGAGGTGATTGCTCAATGAAACGTAACCTTAGTAAAGTATTGGGATTAAGTGCTCTGATGAGTACGATACTTCCAAGTTTAACAGTCTCTGCTCACGAACATGGAGCGGATTCGTCAACAGATATGCAAATGGGTCCATCACAGCTAACCATTAATACAAGTATAGTTTCATTGATTTTCGTTCTCTTAGTAGCCATAGTACTCTTTTTCCATTTAAGATCGAAGAGCGCGTACTTATCTAAAATGACAGGTATGATGGCTGCGATGACAATTGCCATGGTATCGAGCTTAGTTGTTGGTACAATTGCAGGAATTCTCGTAACAACTTTATTTCTTTCAACGGTGATAGGCGTTACATTTGGCATGCTCATCGGTTATGTATCTGGCAAGTCATTACATTTGCTAGCTTCTCTGGATGGCATGTTAGCAGGAATAATGGGGGGCATGATGGGGGCCATGCTAGGTGTTATGGTGATTTCAGATTACCCTACACTTTCCATCATTTTTATAGATCTAGTACTAGTCGTTTCAATGTCAGTTCTCTACAAGCTTTTAGATAATGAAGAGATGGTGCACATAAAGAATAATGGGGGTTCAGTTTCTAATCTCAGAACGCCAACCGATTTTTCACAGATCGAAGTATAAAAGAAATCGAGTGAGATCATCACTCTGGATGAAATTATCCTTCTTGACGTTTATTTTTGTAAATTAAAATGTCGAGAAGGATAGCATTTTGGGATGTTCATAGGATCGTTACCGATTATTCGAAACGTCGTCACAATGATTGTGAAAATAATCACATTCTTTCTTGATTATCATTTATAATAGTTGTATAGCTGGAATTAACATCTATGTTCGGCAAGAAGGGGTGGAGTTCAATGAAACCTAATCACGATAATCAACGGATTGCTAAGCAGGAAAAGCGACTTATTATACTATGTATCGCTGTAGCAAGCATTATGTTGCTCTCGTTAACTAAGTATCTATTTAAATAAGAACAATACTAAAAGAGGGGGGATTTTCATGTTTCTAACTAACTACGATCCAGTGATGTACAGTCGAATACTTACCGGGTTGACCCTTGCATTTCATATTATTTTTGCCACTATTGGGGTAGGGGTTCCTCTTATGATCGCCCTTGCGGAGTGGATAGGCATCAGACGCAACGATGATCATTATCTACTTATGGCAAGGCGTTGGGCTCGCGGCTTTGTTATTACCGTTGCCGTCGGTGTCGTTACGGGAACTGCAATTGGGCTTCAGCTAAGTCTATTATGGCCAAGCTTTATGAAAATAGCCGGACAATCCATCGCTATCCCGCTCTTCTTGGAGACATTCGCCTTCTTCTTTGAAGCGATATTCCTTGGCATTTATCTCTATACCTGGGACCGCTTCAAGAATAAAATGGCACATTTCTGGATGCTCATTCCCGTCGTAATTGGATCTTCAGCTTCAGCGTTCTTTATTACTGTGGTTAATGCATTTATGAATGCGCCAGCAGGTGTAACCGTAAAGGATGGCAAAATAACAGATATCTCTCCTTTTGGCGCAATGCTGAGCCCAGCTATGCCAACTAAAGTCTCACACGTACTCGTTACTGCTTACCTAACTTGTGCTTTTATTTTAGCGGCTATCTCAGCTTGGTCATTACTCAAGGGACGTAATCATGTATATTACAAAAAAGCACTCAAACTCAGCATGATATCAGCTTGTGTATTTCTTCTTTCAAGCGCTATTATTGGGGACTTGTCAGGTAAGTATCTAGCGAATTATCAACCTGAGAAGCTGGCCGCGATGGAGTGGCATTTCGAAACGTCGAAACAAGCTCCTCTCGTCTTGGGAGGTATCTTAACGGACGATAATGAGATCAAATACGGTGTCAAAATCCCGTTCGCCCTCAGTATTCTCGCTCATGGACTTCCGAACGCTGAAGTTAAAGGGCTTAACGATATTCCTGCTGATGAAACGCCACCGCTTTGGATTCATTATTTGTTCGATCTCAAAATGAGCTTCGTTGCCATGATGGTTATCATCGCACTGATTTTTTTATTCTTATTATGGCGCAAACGTTCACTTATTTATTCGAATAAATGGTTGCTGCGCGGTATTATTCTCGCTGCACCACTTGCAATGTTGACGATAGAGCACGGCTGGATTTTCGCAGAGGTTGGTCGCCAACCTTGGATTCTTCATGGAATCATGAAAACATCAGAAGGAGCTACCGTCTCCGATCATGTAGATACGATGCTCATTATCTTTGCACTTCTTTATATTGTACTCGGATTGACGGCCATTCGGGTAATGTTGCGCATGTTCCGTAATAATCGGGCAGAGGATGAAATCGTGGCAAGAGGGATAGAAGGGGGAGGAGGTGTGCAATGAGTTATGAAGTGATAGGAATTTCTATTTTATGGCTATTCCTGTTCGGTTACTTAATTATAGCCTCGATTGACTTCGGCGCTGGATTTTTTAGCTATTACAGCACGATAACGGGTAAACGGCACCTGATCAACAATGTGATCGAACGTTATCTTTCCCCCGTATGGGAAGTTACTAATGTGTTCCTTGTCTTTTTCTTTGTCGGTTTTGTTGGTTTTTTCCCAGATACAGCGTATTATTACGGCACTGCGTTATTGCTTCCAGGAAGTGTAGCTATCATCCTGCTTGCCATCAGGGGATCGTACTATGCCTTTAGCAACTATGGGGGGAAGAAAGACAGTCGTATTTACTTGTTCTTATATGGGGCAAGCGGACTTCTTATTCCGGCTTCTCTTTCAACCGTCTTGACGATTTCCGAAGGCGGTTATATCGATGTCGACGATAAAGGTCAGGTGACCTTCCTGTTCAGCAGACTGTTCTCAAGCACGTATTCTTGGTCGGTCGTTCTGCTAGCTCTTATGAGCGTGCTATATATCTCGGCAATGTTCTTGTGCTATTACGCCAATCGGGCGAAGGATCATAGCGCATTCGAAGTCGTACGTAAATACGCGCTCGCTTGGAGTGGTCCCACTATTCTAAGCAGCCTTCTCGTTTTCTTCGCTATCCGCGGACATAATATGGGGCATTTTCAACGGATGGCGGACTATGCATTCATTTTCGTTCTATCCTTTATCTGTTTCCTAATTGCGATTTATCTAGTATGGACTCGTAAACGTCTTGGCCTGGCATTTATTTTCGTATTGCTGCAATTTGGATTTGCATTCTTCGGCTATGGGGCCGGACATCTACCTTACATTCTATATCCCTACTTAACGATCTATGATAATTTTACCAGTGAACCTATGGCTATTGCATTGATCTCTGTCTTCCTATTGGGTCTCTTATTGCTTATTCCGTCTTTGTATCTTCTTATGCGCCTTTTCTTGTTCGATGCGAACTATGTGCAGGGCAAACACAGCAAATCATAGCTTGGTCATAATTTAAGTAGGAAAGAAGGGCTACTATGTTAGAAAATTTTCTTATTTTCGTCGCACCATTTCTTGTAGTTATTGGCTCCATTGGATCGCTATTCTGGATTGGCGGAAAATCAGTGAAATAAACAGAAATAAAAAAGCTCGTATCAGCCTATGATGAAGGCATGAAACGAGCTTTTTTATACATTTCCTAGCATAAAGTTACTTAGCTTTTTTTGCAAAAGCAGCAACTACTGCTACTAATCCTAGCACAAGTGCAGCAATAGAAAGATAAAGAGGAAGATTTGAATTTGTAGTGCCTTCGTCAAGTGCAGCTGCAGTTGATCCACCACCGTGATCATGTCCATCTGAATCCATTTTAGCAGTTGCTGGCTTTGGATTCACCGTTGTTACGGAGGCAGGCTTGTCTGAACCGGCAGCCCCAACCCATTCAACGACACTTCCATCCTTGTAAGTTTGGTAGGCTTTCCACGAAATAGAAGCTGCTTGATCTCCTACTTTTCCTTGCATGTTGAATTCACCAAATTCAGTACTTGAAAGTCCTTCTCCAGTTGCTGACCAAACGACGCTAGTAATTTTACCTGCGCTGTCTTTGGTTAACTCATATTTCCATCCAGACATAGGTTCGAAACGAGAAACCGCGACTTCTGCTGGAATTTTAATTTCTACTTTAACAGTAGGTCATTGTTATTTCTCCCTCTTTTTTTGAAATATCTATAATGATTTAAACATCTTTATCGTGTGGTCATAAACCATTTCATCATCATTTGTATCCATTACCCTGATCTCAATATGCCATTTACCCGGGAAAGGGAAGTAGTGCCCTTCAGCGGTGAAAGCAGCTGGATTGACCGACGATGGTTGAAACGGCACCTCAATAGGGGACACAGTATCGTCGTCCAAGTATTTCATGTACACATGAACATATTTAGGTGCTGAAGAAGTGGGGCCGTGAGATGTCAAAGTAAACACATTTTTCCCAGGCGTATTGGGTGAGATATGGAGCTGTAAGTCCCCTTTGGAACTTGACTCTTCCAAGATAAGGGTTTGTTCAACAGCGTTGGATTCAGATGAGTGAAAACAGCTACGATGATCACAATTAACGCCATTAATGAAAAATCGATGCTTATGAATGTTGGGCGCAGGCAGTGCATCTACTAATGTAGAGTGCGCATAAGATTTATTAGGGACAATGAGAACGAGTAATATAGCTATGTGAACGATAACAATCCACATTTTTTTTGATAATAGCATTGAATATCCCTCCTTTCTTAATGTACTCCTAATGTCAACATAACAGCATGACTCGAAAGAGTTATTTTTGGACTTGAATTTGTCTAAATCATGGTATTTACGATTGATTACATTTTAAAAAGTTCAAACGATTCTAGCATGTTCTTCGTACATAGCCCATATAGTTGCAAGTAAGTACGTGGACTTGTATGGGAGGCAGGACAAGTGAATGAAGATACMCTATATCAAAAAGTTAGTTTGGATATCGATGGAATGACATGTGCAGCCTGCTCTGCCCGCATTGAGAAAGTCGTAGGCAAGATGGCTGGCGTTCGCGAGATTGTAGTCAATTTACCATTAGGACGAGCTACCGTAGAGATGGATTCTAATTCCGTTTATAAAGAACAAATTATTACGCGTATTGAGCAGCTTGGGTATTCCGCAAGAACCTCTCGGGAAGGGAATAAGATACAGAAAAGGATGTTTGGGTTAGGCACAACACTGCTGATTTCTGCGTTACTGACGATGCCACTCTTGTGGGCAATGGTGCGCCATTATACCCTGACATCCAGTATTTGGATTCCCGAATTATTTCTTCAGCCATGGTTTCAATGGGTACTTGCCACACCAGTTCAATTTGTCATTGGTGCTCCATTTTACTTTCAAGCATGGAAAGCATTAAAAAATAGAACGGCCAATATGGATGTGCTTGTAGTCCTTAGTACGACTTGCGCTTACATGTACAGCCATTATATGACAATGCATATGATGCAATCGGGGATGGCGGACCCGCATTCGGTGTATTTTGAGACAAGCGCAATGATTATTACCGTTGTGCTGCTTGGTAAATGGTTGGAGGCATCTGCCAAAAGAAGAAGTATGAAGAGCATACATCAATTACAAGAACTAAGCCCACAGACAGTTACAGTTATTAGCCGGGAGCATTTACAGGAGACTATACCATTAAGTAACATTAAAGTCGGAGACACCCTGCTTGTTCTACCAGGTGAGATCGTTCCTACGGATGGACGAGTATTGAACGGCAATTCATCTGTTGATGAATCTTTTATTACTGGCGAGTCCGTACCTATAGGTAAACGTCAACATGATTCTCTAATAGGCGGATCACGAAATATGGACGGGATCATGATCATGCAAGTGACTGCGGTTGGATCTCAAACAGCGCTTGGCAAAATGATCTTTTTGATGGAAGAAGCACAAGGTTCAAAGGCGGAGATCTCGCGGTTTGTTGATCGCATCGCAGCTGTTTTTGTTCCTACCGTGCTGGGGCTTTCATTGCTTACCTTGTGCATATGGGCCGTATGGCTAACACCTGGCGACTTCAAAGGGGCCATGTTCAAAGCCATAGCCGTCCTTGTTATCGCATGCCCTTGCGCGTTAGGTTTAGCAACACCAACCTCGATTTTGGTTGGTACGAGTCGAGCGATGGAAGCAGGCATTCTATTTAAAGAAGGCAAATATGTTGAGCAATTACAGGAAGTCGATGTCGTTTTACTAGATAAAACTGGAACGCTAACCCATGGAACTCCACGTGTTACGGATTTCATAACTGCTTCGGGTCAGGAGCAGCGATTACTACGTCTGTTTGCTGCCGCTGAGAAAGGAACAGAGCATCCCTTTGCTAAAGCTATTGTAAAAGAAGCCATTCGGCGCGGAATTCAAGTGAAAGATTCACTTTCATCGCAAGTGATTGCTGGTAGAGGTGTTATAGCGCATGTAGATAACCACCGTATTATTATTGGTTCTAAATCCTTAATGAGAGATTCAGAGATTTCCATAGAGAGGTTTACTAAAGTAACAGAACAATTAGAGATTGAAGATAAAACCGTGCTTTTCGCTGCAGTGGATGGTGCTCTTGAAGGTATTATTGCTCTTATGGACACGTTGAAACCAACTACACCACAAGCCATACGAAGGTTAAAAAAGTTACGTACAGAAGTGGTGATGGTGACTGGGGATCAACGGAGAACCGCGCTTGCTGTAGCAGCTAGGGCAGGTATAAAAGCAGTTTATGCAGAAATGCTTCCACAGGACAAGGTGGAATTAGTACGGCTCCTACAAAATAAAGGTAAACGTGTTGCAATGGTGGGGGATGGCGTAAATGATGCCCCAGCTCTAGCCGCCGCTGACATCGGAATTGCCGTAGGTACCGGTGCGGAGATTACGAAGGAAGCAGCAGATGTCAACTTACTCCATAGTGACTTGGGTAGCGTTGCAGATGCCATTGTGATAAGCCGGAAGACAATGCGTAACATCCGTCAAAACCTGATTTTTGCTTTCTTGTACAATATCTTGGCTATCCCATTAGCATTTATGGGTTATATGGCACCCTGGGTAGCAGGAACAGCAATGGCGCTTAGTTCTGTGTCGGTCGTCTTGAATGCATGCAGATTGCAAAAAGCATCTTTGCGAAATTAATTAAGTAAATTCCATTAGTTAAATAAACAGGTAACGAATTCACTTATCAAGTGATTTCGTTACCTGTATTTGCATGCAATCTGTTATTTTCTTTCTGCAAGCCATCGAGCAAGATTGGCTGTATGACGCTTAACGTTTATTGAAGGTGAAATAGATCTTTCGAGGCATTTGGAAATTATCAAGACGATGGAGTTGGAATTAGAAACGATCCTTATAGCTATAAGGACCGTTATGGATTGAAAATCATGAAGGAGAGAGCACTTGAAATGGGGTGGATTTTGCAAATCAATTGCGATCATGGAAGAACGAGTGTGGAGATAAGAAGAAAATGGCTGAGATAGCCTTGTTGTTGGAGTTTTCTTAGGATGATTTAGACAGTTTCTTGATATCTTTTTCAATAACTTTGTTGTCCATACTATCGCCCATATCATATATTTTACGAATCATACCTTCTTGATCAATTAGAAACAAAGAACGTATAGAATGGGCGAATTGTCCGTCTTTTTGTTTGACAGCCATGATGCCAAAATCATTCGCTGTTTTTATCACGTCTGACTCATTCCCTCTAAGCAATTGCCATCCGGCAGCTTGGTCGATCCCAAGCAAACTTGCATACTTTTCTAAAGCCTCAGGTGTGTCTCGTTCAGGATCAAACGTTATACTAAGAAACGCAACACTTTTTCCGAATTTTTTCTTTTCCTTTAAGTTATTTTGCATTAATACCATATTGGAAGTCGTGACAGGGCATATGGTCGTGCAGTTGGCGAAGAAAAATTCGACTAATCGAACTTTGCCACCAGTATCACTTAGTTTGACCTGTTCTCCTTTCAAATTTTGCAAGCTAAATTCGGGAGCGACTTTTATTTTAGGTAAAGGATTAGTACCTTGTTGAACCCAGTAAACCGTACATAAAACAATGGCTGCTATACATACAAGAGTAACCGACCTTAACCATACTTTTCTATTTGTTTCTTGCACGTTCAGCTTCCTCTCTAATTGGCTTCTACCTTGAATTGTTTGGTCGGCATCGTATGCATGCCTGCCGCTGTTGTATGCGTAGTCACGCTATAGGTGCCCGCTTGAGAAAAAGTTTTGGTAATGGCATATACACCATCTGACTTTTTAACGCCTTTTATCTTTTCGTGGTCATCAGATTGTCCTTCTTTCCAAATTTCAAAGGTGATTTCATTCGCTTTTTTAACATTCACCCCATCTTGTGTAATCGTCGCAATAAGTTCAACTTGTTCTTTGATCTTAGGCAGCTCAGGGATTACTTTCACATCAACTTGAATCATTTCCATGGAATTGTGATCCATGTCTGCCATTTCCATGCCACCATGGCTGGAAACTTGACATCCTGCCAGTAGGACACTAAATAGAATAAGCCCGTACCATTTTTTCATAATAAATCGTTCGACTCCTTACATTTATCGTTTCTTAGTCATTATACCCACCTTCTTGTACGATGCCATGACTATAAAGAGCTACTTAACTTATATTTAGTTGTAATTTTGACGATTTTTCGTACATATTGTGCGATTAATAGCCCTTATGAGTCATTTTGAAATGTTTGTAATTGAGTATATTAATAGTAGGTGAGAAGGAAGGAGAGTACTGTGACATTTGGAGGTCCGCTTAATGTATTTGGTCATCTGTTGTTCAGCGCTCATATGCTTCAGCAATCTATCCTGTATTTGGCCATGCCTCCTCTAATTTTAGCAGGATTACCTGAAGGTTTTTACAATAATATCATGGCTATCCCCGTATTACGTTCGGTGCTTAGATTGTTAACGAAACGCCTTGTCAGGCTTGAAAAAGGTTGGTTATATCTTTATGAATGGCCTGTTGTTGACCCCTGCGTGTGCGTGTATTATTTTCTCGCAATCCACCCTTTACCAATTGTATACACAAGGCTCACATATTCTTTGTACGCCTTTCTATTACACAGTAGTGGACATACCACGTTGTCATTTATGCAAGTGTTCTTGGAATTGCCTTTTTTCAATGGTATCGAACAGAACGAAATGAAAATTAGATTTAGAATTTGAAGGGAGGTAAAGGGATGATTCAACCAATTCGTGTTCTTATTGTTGATGATCACCATCACGCCAGAGAAGCAGTTCACGATATTTTAAGCAAGGAAATGTCTTTCGAGGTCATTGCTGAAGGTAAAAACGGGCTAGAAGCGATAACATTGACTGAGGAGTGGATGCCCGATCTCATTCTGATGGATATTAATATGCCCCTAATGGACGGGCTTGAGGCAACCAAACAAATCAAGGATAAATTTCCGTATGTAAAGATCGTGATGATGACAGTATCTGATGATATTACGGACTTATTTGAAGCTGTGAAAAAAGGTGCTCAGGGCTATTTACTTAAAAATTTAAGCCCCGATTCATGGCATGAATATTTAAAGGCTGTTGCCGTTGATGAAGCTCCGATGTCTAGGGAGCTAGCCTTACGTCTCTTAAAAGAATTTACCACCGCTGAAAAGATGGAAGTAACTGCACATTCATCCATTACTACAAGGGAACGTGAGATATTAAAATGGGTGGCAAGCGGCAAATCAAATCGGGAAATATCTGATGGCCTATCGATTTCTGAGCATACGGTGAAAAATCATTTAAAAAACATTATGCAAAAGCTGCGGATGGATAATCGTGTTCAACTTACCCGTTATGTCTATGAACAAGGATGGATAGCAAATATAAAAAGATAGGAGTACTTGAAATGAAAAAAAAGATGTTACTTACATACACTTGTTTTGGATTAATGTTAGTTCTAGCTGCTTGTGGCTCCAGTACGAAAGTAGAGCATACGGAGCATGAGGGAAGTACATCTACTTCAAGTCCTTCTGCTTCTGTCAGTGCAAGCAATGCCGAAACGCTGTATAAGGGGAACTGTATGTCTTGTCATGGTGGAGAACTTCAAGGGAAGATTGGCCCTTCGTTGGTGAAAGTAGGGGGGAAATTAAGTGAAGAACAACTTGATGCCAAGATTCAAAATGGAGGTGGTGGGATGCCTGGTTTCAAATCTAAGCTGAAAGAACCCGATGTTCAGGCACTTGCTGAATGGTTAGCTGCAAAAAAATGATTGTTAAAAAACGCCATTTCCAATGTGATTGGAGAATGGCGTTTTTTGACAATCAGATGAACTAAATAACTTTTTCCATCCGATATCCGATTCCCCATATGGTTCGAATCATAGAGGCAGCTGCTGGTGAATAGAGTTGCATTTTTTCTCTCAATCGCTTGATATGGGTATCTACTGTTCGGTGTTCACCACTTTCTTCGCAATTCCAAATCTCTTTTAACAGCATCTCTCGTGTGCAGATCTTTCCGATATGAAGAGAGAAATAACGTAATAGTTCGTATTCTTTCAATGTTAAAGAGATCTCTTGTCCATCTACCAGTACTCGTCTTGCATGATGTTCAATTGTTAGATTCGCTTTCATTAGTGCTTGGTCCCCGTTGTCTGCTTCATCAATTTTGGCATTTTCACTTTCCAAGTACATACGAATTAATTTTCGTGTGTGCTCTAACAGGATAAAATAAATTTTAATTAGAAAAAAATAGGCATATCTGAAAAGTAAATTGAAATTGACTTTAATTCTTCACATCTTCCTTGATCAAATAGCACTTTGGAGTCATCACTAACCCTAAATATTGCTATATGATGAATGACATATGAAACATAAAGGGAGTGTAATTTTTGAAACGTCTTGGATTTGTAATTGCGAGTACAATTGTTTTTTCAACATTAGTGATAGGGTGTTCGTCGGCGAAGCTTGAGGAAACCTCTTCTCCGAAGCCTACAGTCAGTGGACAACAGACGACGGCAACTACACCTACGAATAGTATTGCTGCCTCGAGTGGAGATTTTCTGACTTTCAAAGACAGTACGAAACAAGAAATTACTTTAAAGAACAAACCTCAGCGTGTTATTTTGTTAAACACTGAAATTCAAGAATTGTTCTATCAAGTGGGAGGAAAAGCTGTTGGATTAGCGACTGCACCGGGAATTCCTCTCCCTGAAACATCAAAAGATGCTATACAGGTGGGTGAAATTAACCAAGTTAGCTTGGAAAAAGTGATGAGTCTAAAACCTGATCTGGTTATAGGTCAAACTATGTTCCACGCATCCTTGAAGGATTCGTTATCTTCTTCTAAAGTACCCTTGGCTTTAATAGATATTAAAAGCTACGATGATATTAAAGCTGCTGCAGAACTATTTGGGAAATTAGCGGGGAAAGAAGGAGAGACTAAGACTGTGCTTGATCAAACGGAGAAAAAAATGCAGACCATTATAAGCAAGCTTCCACAACAAAACCCAAAGTTTGCGATGATTACTATCATGCCAATGGGTATTAGTGTACAGAAGAATTCGACGCTTTCACTGGATGTAGCCAATCGCTTGAAGCTAAAGAATGTTGCTGAATCGCTCCCAGCAGGTATGATGCCGAGTTCTGCTCCCTGTAGTTTGGAAAAACTTGTTGAACTAGATCCAGACTGATTGATATGATCTGCGTTTGACCTGCGTTTTAAAAGTTGGCAGTTTTGATGCAGTCAAAGAGCCCGGCAAAACAAACAAGATTTAAAAAATGCTGATGGCTGTGTTCGAATAGTGACTGCTTCACAAAATCCGTATTTTATACATATGTCTATAAATCGATTTAATGCTGCTTTGTAACTACTGAATGTTCATTTAGTGTTATACACCATATAGCCTCGATTTTCGTTTTTCATCATCAGGTCGCAGGTATTTCTCCGCCTTTAATTGAACTTCTTGATCCCAGGCTTGTCGTTTAAACGCCGGATTACTCCATTCATAACCCTTTGTGGCATGATGGATTTTCCCCAGAAATTCGCCCCACTTTTCGTAAAGCGATTCATTCCAATCTTCTTCCGACACTTCTTTTCCAAGAGACATTTCGTATGAAATGGCTAAGAACGAACCATTTTCTGCAGCAATTTCTTCAACCATATTACCCCTGATCGATGGTACAGCATTTGAAACTTCCAGTCCTTTATTCGACAAAAAATTTAAAAATTCAATTTCACCCCGTATATTATTTCTTGATCTTCTAATTGTATGTGAGATTTTTAATATGAAAAATGCATTGTTTTTCTGGTATTCATAAACAAAGCTTTCATAACCGCCCAATAAACGAACGGTGTCATTATTAATGTCATATCGCTTTATTGCTTCGGTAAGGATCTCTTCAGTGAATTGCTCTTTAATTTCTCGTATCATCTTCTATACCTTCTTTCTAAGTAGTTGCATAATTTTTTTAATCGAAAATTTCGGCGACCACCCTGACGGAAGGCCTCCTAAGGTAATTGTCCAGCAACGCCCTCTCTTAGTAGCACATCCTCATCCGGTCCGTCCGGCTCGAACAAGGGGATCTCCTCTCTAATGAGCGTTTCCGAGAAAATACCCGCCCAGCTTGTTCAGCTGCTTTACAATCATGCTCTCGACGTGTCTCGGCACCTCCTGACACGATACCGGCTCGGAAGAAAGCACGAACGAGACGGGAATCCGCGTCACCTGCGGGTTCTCCTGATCATCTAATCGATCGCTCCATTCGTGAATGCTTAACTTTACCTACCAAATAAAATTCCACTTATTTCCGCGATATCCTGCCCGTTCGCTTAATGAAAACGGCAGTTCTGGTCAGCTGCCGTATGTCGCATTCTCGAATTGGAGCGTGAATTGTGTGTGTGTGTGTCTGATCTGAAAGTGAACCAGAGCAACTTCAATATGCAGTATGATGACCTGAGTTTCCCGAACGGGAATAACGCTGTCAAATGACGTTTATCCCATAACGCAAAAAGCCGTGGTGAAATGGATGATCCGTACGTAAAGTACCTCCTCTCCCCTTAACCGAAAATACCGCGCAATCACGTCACTCTGGCAGTAAACTTGCTACTCGCCCAGTGATCCGTTTGCGTAAGGCCACGCTCCTCCAATAAAAATACTCATTTAAATTTCCTCCTAATATTAAAAATTATTGAAAACAAAAAAGCCCTCGTCCTCTAAAAGGACGAAAGCTGTCGCTCACGTGTTTCTACCTAAATTTACCGATCCCTTCACGGTGACCGGCCTCTACAGGTACGTCACCACATGAGGCCATATATAACATTATCCATACAATCAAAGCCCTGAAACCAGGGCTTATTCGCCATTAGTTATATTTCTCAAACTCGCTTTTTATCCAGGTTTGGTTTTGATGAGCAATGTATTGTTCCATTCGTACTAACAAATCAACCAATTCGGGTYTCGTCAGTTGCATATAACGTTGTCTGACTCGATCTATGTCACGATCCTGCTTAATGTGCTTGAATGCCTCCAGATCATCATTCAAGGGCTTGTGGGACCTCTTTAATGRTTTATATACCTTAGTAGTACTATGTTTTAGAAAATGATTGTGAAGTTCTTTGTTCTTTCGAATGGTATTTTGGTGTATACCTTTTCCGTCCGGATCAATTTCTTTCGATTTATCCGAAACTGTTCTGTAAGAAACTGTCTTACCCTCATTATGAAGAGTGTCAATGGCCTTTACTCCAAGTTCTAATGAACGGTTTTTCTTCTGTTCGTACGATGCCTGAAGCCATTCCAGTTCATTTATTTGAGGAGATACGAATTTCCGGCGCATATGTTTCATCCTTTTGAGATTTTTCGATTAACTGGATCTCCTTGAGCTCGTACTTAGCTCTATTTTTTGCGATCTTCATTTTCTTTGCTTCAAGCGGTAAACCCATTTGCTCAAATCTTTTTTCACTTTCATCTGCCCAATTATAATAAGCTGTAATTTCTTCTCTAAACTCTGGACGAGGAACTTTCGCACCGCATCCCATGCAAGCCATTTTAGTCGGGCATACCGAGTCAGTTGTGCATATGCCACCCACAACCTTAGACATAATGCCTACCTTCTCGCGATAATCATTATATATCTCTTTTAATTCTTCAGGACCTCTGATGATACCCTTTTGAATATCAACATATGAGATCCAGTTTTCATGAAGTGAGTTTATTGATGCTGAAACTTGTTGTGTTGTTGGAGCTGAGTAGTAAGAAGTCACCTCAATATCCTTCTGATGGAGCAGCGTTTTCACAATGTCAACTGGAATTTTCTCAGTTTGAACAGCATGTGTAGCAAATGCATGTCTCAAAAGATGAGCTTTTAGAATCACTTGATTGCCTTCTGCCGACTGTATTACGATGCCGTGTAAAAGAAATCGAAGTATAGCATTTATTGAAAACACGTTGATGTGTCTAGATTGGTATTGAAAAATGTACTTTCTTTTTGGCATCAAATGTCTTCTGCTATCTACATCATACTGTACTTCTGGAACAGATTCTGTCTTGTAGGATTCCTTAAGTACTTTGAGTATTTCAGTCATAAACTTAAAAACATCTTCAGGCATATAATAGTTCTCCGGTTCTTCCCTACCTTTAGGAGTGAGTCGGAAAATATAGTTTTTTCTTGGGGGACTATTACTTTTATCGACTGTCACTACACAGCAGTCCTTATCATAACTAATTTGCAGCAATTCGTTTATTCTAGCGCCAGATGATGTGATGATATCCAACGCAAATCGTGCAAACATACATGCTACATAAATCGGTTCGATGTTGATTAGCAGTTTGTTGGATAATCTTTGTGTCCTCGTTACATAAAAACCTTGCATTAAAAGCCTAGGGTTACCTGGTAGAAAAGGAGCACTTGTCTTTCCATCCTCTCCGATCTCATATCCCCACTGATTTAGGTATTTCTCAACCTTTTCACGGTGCTCCTCAGTTGTATATTCTGTTGACCACTGACCCAATAACCTCAACCTCAATATATCTAAGAACCATGGGCCATCCCCTTGCGTACCATCATCTAACTTTTCTGCTTTGATAAACTCCATAAAGCAGTCTTCATCTTTAAAAACTCGGTATCGGTTCTTTCCTTCGTGGACATAATCAAAACTTGATATATCCCATAGTTTGAAATGCCAACGTTCGTTAACATACTCCGATTCATCATAATAAAAATCAATTGGAAGCTCCAAATTTTGCTCTTTTGCGGTCATTATGGCCTTACGGTATGATTCACGAAGTCTACTGACCTGATTCCATCTCAAATGACCTTCAGCCCTTATTTCGGGCAATAATGGCGTTACAGCAGATGTATCTTCCTTTCGCTTGGTCTTCGCATTGGTAATTGCCTTAGTTCGAGCACTAAAATCTCTATTGTCATAGGGAACGTTTGGAAGCATATATGCGGAGAGGGCAACCTGTTTTTCTTCACTGAACTTAGTGCCCAACCATTTTTTTAGATTAAACATAAATGTGTTATAGCCGGTCAAAATAGATTGCCGTTGTCGATCGGAATGTTCAGATAGAATTTGTCCTGTAACGTATAATTCCACATGTGAAGGTAAGAAGTCCTCCATTGATGTCAGTTTAAAATGATTAAACAAATCACGAAACCGAGCATTCAAAACACTAGTAATATTCATGATTGATTGCGGCGTTAAATTTCTGTCTGATAAACACATTAATGCTAGAGCAAATTGATTTGCCCAAGGATGCCCGACACATTGCCGGGCAAAATATTTAATGTTTTTTTCCTCAACTTTGTCCCAATAGTAATCCCCGTTCGGATCACATAATAGCAACAGTTCTTCTGGTATTTTATTGTGAAGTAGGGARACCCAGTTTTTGATTTGTGTTTCTTCTAGTAATAAATGCACACCGGTTAAATGTACTCTTTCGATTTTTGAATATCGGAAAAGAGCGAATCATATAAATCTTGTCCCTCGTTATACATCTGAAAATCAGCATAGTGGAAAGGACTTTGTTC
>NZ_JBFTPF010000100.1:0-16453 GCF_056398345.1 Paenibacillus sp. 01T442 | reverse complement strand
CAGACACCTTTGTAGGTGCAGAGATACTKAATTCGTCCAAGCCGTCCTCACTGGCAACAACCATTGCACGCTTCAAGCCGAGTGCTTGCAACGATTGTGCTAACATCTCCGTCTTGGTTCTGTCGAAAACCCCAAGGACTTGGCGATCTGCTCCAGCAGGATTCGTTAACGGTCCCAGCAAATTGAAAACCGTTCTAAAGCCAAGTTCTTTACGAGGTGCTGCAACATGCTTCATCGATTGATGATAGGCCTGTGCGAACATAAAGCAAATACCAGTACGCTCAAGGCATTTCGCAGCTTGTTCCCCGCTCAGTGTAATCTTAACGCCAAGCGCTTCTAAGACATCCGCACTACCACTTTTACTCGACATCGCTCTATTGCCATGCTTCGCTACTCGGATACCGCCTGCTGATGCTACAATGGCAGCTGTCGTTGAGATATTGAACGTATCAGCACCATCTCCACCTGTTCCACACGTATCAAGTAGGTCACTTTGGTGTACGTTCACTTGCACAGCTTTGCTTCGCATCGTCTCCGCAAACCCAGTAATCTCTTCAAAGGTTTCCCCTTTGATACGAAGAGCCGTCAACAAACTGCCGATTTGTGCTTGTGTTGCCTCTCCATCCATAATCTCAGACATAACACTACGCGCTTCTTCACGGGATAAATGATTGCCGCTAATTACTTTACCAAGAGCTTGCTGTATCGAAATTGTTCCACTCATGTTCTTCCATGCCCCTTCCTTCTATGAGTTAACAAAATAATCTTTGTTAATATCGCTAACAGGTCTTGGCTCAGGACTGAACATGGCTTCTGCCATACGAATTGATTTCAGCAAAGCCGTCGCTTTGTTCACGGTTTCTTGATATTCACTCTCAGGTACAGAATCCCAAACGATTCCTGCTCCTGCTTGCACATAGGCCTTACCTTTTTTGAACACAATCGTCCGGATCGTGATACAAGTGTCCAAATTCCCGGAAAATCCTAGATAACCAATTGCCCCTGCGTAAGAACCGCGTGACTCTGGCTCCAGTTCAGCAATAATGCCCATCGCTCTCAGCTTCGGTGCTCCAGACACCGTGCCTGCAGGCATACAGGAAAGAAAAGCATCGAAGAAATCCTTATCCTTGGCAATTTTGCCAGACACATTGGAAACGATATGCATTACGTGTGAGTAGCGTTCAATGTCCATGAACGTATCACATTTGACCGTCCCGAATTCGGAGACACGCCCGATATCATTTCGACCTAAATCAACCAACATCAAATGCTCTGCACGTTCTTTCTCGTCGGCCAGCAACTCCAACTCAAGTGCGTGATCTTCCTCTGGTGTTTTCCCTCTAGGTCTTGTTCCAGCAATCGGCCGCGTCTCAACTTTTTCTTCCTCCACTCGTACTAGCAACTCAGGAGACGTTCCAACGATAACCTCGTCGTCCATTTTCAGCACATACATATAAGGAGACGGATTCATTGTTCGAAGCACTCGATACACCTGTAAAGGAGAAACCGTTGTTTCCATTTCAAAACGCTGCGAGAGCACGACTTGGAAAATATCGCCGGCACGAATGTATTCCTTTGCTTTGTTCACATTGGCAATGAACTTATCTTTCGTAATATTGGAGCGAATTTCACCCAAATCTGGTTCTGACACGATCGGGTTGTGCGTCATCGTATCGGAACTAAGAGGCCGTTTAATTTTCTCAATAGTGGCATCGATTTTCTCACAGGTTGCTTGATACGCTTTCGCGATATCCGCATCTGTTGCGAATTGGGGAACATGTAGGTTTGCGATCACTTTGATCTGTTGTTTGAAGTGATCAAAGACGATGACCTGATCGCAAAACATGAATTGAATATCATTCATTTGTAAGTCATCAATCTGATGAGCCGGTAGTTTCTCGTAGTATTGCAATAAATCGTATCCGAAGAATCCAACCGCACCACCCGTAAAGCGTGGAAGATCAGCAAGCTGAGGGCTGGAGTAGGAACGAAGGTAAGCCTTCAACACTTCGATCGGTTTCTCATCTGTGATTTTTTTCTCGGACCCCGTTTCGACCGTTGTTTTTCCATGCTTCGCCGTGATCATCAAGAATGGATCGCTGCCTAAGAAGGAATAACGCGCCCATTTCACTCCTCCCTCTACACTTTCTAAAAGGAAGGCACGAGGCTCTTGATATAAATGTTGGAATACACGTATTGGCGTCTCGGTATCAGCTAGTAAATGACGCACCACTGGAATCAGATTATAATCTTTGGACAAACGAATGACTTCTTGTAATTCAGGTGTATACATGGAAACATCCCCTCTCAGCTTGTGAGCTACTCGCGGTCTGCGGCGCTCAAAACTCTATTCGAATACAAAAAAACCTCTACCAGGGGTAGAGGTTGACTTTAGTTTCAGTAGACGATCAGGATGAATGTGAAAAAAAGAAATTAAAAGCTGGGTATGAACAAATAGACGATCCCCCTCTGGGAACGATCCAATGGTCATATAGCTACTTTACTTTTTCTCATCTCAACTCGGCTCTGCTCTACTCGACTAAACTCTGCTCTACTAACCTAAACTCATCTAATTTCACTATACTACCGGGTAGCTTCATTTGTCAATTTAACAATATCAGGACGAAGTGCTTTCGCTTCTTTCAAGTACACATGGTTCATCTCCGCTTGGGTTTTGGTTGTGTTTACCTGAACCATCAAACGAATACATTTCGGCAATGCGTTCTCAACAGGCACTTCCAAAGAACACATCAACGGTACTAGCTCCCAGCCTACTAGAGAGCGAATCGCTACTGCTGGAAATATCGCTGTAATATCTGCTGTTACAGTGATGAAAACAGATCCAATATCTTCCGGACGAAAATCATTCGTCTCTACAATTGCTTGTAGAAGCTCACTCGTTGCAGTAAGAATTTCTTCTGCATCATTCTGTTGAACTGTTGTCGCGCCACGAATTCCCCTTAAGTACATCGGTTATTTCTCCCCTTTTAGAAGGTCAACAATTTCTCTCACTTGCTGTGAGGTAACATCCTTACGGATCTCGACTTTACCAATTTCAGTTGGGATGATATACACCATCGAACCTTCTTTGAATTTCTTATCATGCATCATAGCACTCATAATGCGATCTGTGTCCAAATGTGACGGTATGCTCACCGGCAATCCGTATTTCACAAACAAACCTCTCGTCACTGTATGAATGTCCTCACTGTAGCCAAACTGCTGGGCAAGCTTTGCCGCACCGACCATCCCAATAGCAATGGCCTCACCATGCAACAACTCACCGTAGCCCGCTACGGCTTCTAATGCATGACCGATCGTATGTCCGAGATTTAATATCGCACGGAGATCATTCTCACGTTCGTCCTGCGATACCACGATCGCTTTCACCTGACAACCTATGTAAAGCGCATAACTTAACGCTTCTGGATCTAACCCTAACAGTTTGTCTGCGTTTTCATCGCACCACTGTGTGAAAGCAGCATCCCAGATCAAGCCATGCTTGATCACTTCCGACAGGCCTGCCTTCACTTCGCGCTCAGGCAAAGTCAACAGCAAGTCGATGTCGAAGAGGACTAGCTCCGGCTGGTGGAACGCCCCGATGATATTCTTCGCCATCGGGTGATTGACCGCTACCTTGCCGCCGACAGAACTGTCGTGGGCAAGGATGGTCGTCGGGATCTGCACGAAGCGGATCCCGCGCATGAAGCTCGCCGCAGCGAAGCCGGCGAGATCGCCGACCACGCCTCCTCCGAGGGCTATGATCGCAGAATTGCGATCAAGGCCCGCCTGGAGGGCGGCGGTTACGATTCCCTCGAGCTGCGCGAGGGATTTGGATGTTTCGCCTGCGGGCACGACGCAGGCCGTCGCGGCGAAGCCGCCGTCACGGAGCAGCGTCAGGACGCGCTCCAAGTGCAAGGCCGCCACCGATTCATCGGTGACGATGAGCAGTGGCGACTTGCGGCTGAGCTTCGCGCGATCGAACAGTGCCGAGATATTGGTAAGAATGCCTTGGCCAATATATATGGGATAAGACCGTTCACCAAGCTCTACGGTAAGTTCTCTCATCTTAGTAGTTCTCCACTTGTTTGAGGAAATTCGCTAAGTTCGTGCGGATTTCTTCGATGGAGTCTCCGCCGAATTTATCTAAGAAAGCATTAGCCACTTCCCAAGCGATGACATTCTCCATGATCACGCCTGCTGCTGGCACTGCACAAGTATCGGAACGCTCCACCTGGGCTGTAAATACTTCTTTCGTATCGATATCTACACTTTGCAAAGGCTTGTACAAAGTCGAAATTGGCTTCATTACTCCGCGAACGATGATTTGCTCGCCTGTCGTCATTCCGCCTTCGAATCCACCTGCACGATTCGTTCTGCGTCTAAAGCCAGTTTCTTGCGTATACAGAATCTCATCATGCACGTTCGAGCCTCTGCGCTCTGCAGCTTCGAAACCGATTCCGAATTCCACACCTTTGAAAGCTTGAATGGAAAGCACGGCTTGTGCAATTTTGCCATCCAATTTGCGGTCCCACTGTACGTGGCTTCCAAGTCCAACGGGTACACCTTCGATAATGACTTCCACGATACCACCCAATGTATCGCCATCTTCTTTGGCAGCATCGATTGCGGCAATCATTTTCGCTTCTGCTTCTTTATCAACAACACGTACTGGTGAGTCTTCTGTAATCCGAATAAGTTCATCAACAGGAAGCTCTTGACGTTCTACTTCAACATCACCAATGCGGATAACTTGTCCTGCTACTTTAATCCCGAACTCAGCTAGCAATTGACGAGCAACAGCCCCAGTGGCTACACGCATCGTTGTTTCACGAGCACTTGATCTTTCCAAAATATTACGCAAATCTTTTTGATTATATTTGAGGCCGCCATTTAAATCTGCATGTCCAGGACGAGGACGGTTCACACGGCGTTTGCCTTCGTTATCTTCTTCAACGGGTTCAATCCCCATAAYCGAAGTCCAATGTTTCCAATCATTGTTCACGACGACTAATGCGATTGGCGCACCCGTTGTTTTACCATGACGCACGCCACCTGCAATGGTAGCTGTATCTTTCTCAATTTGCATCCGACGACCACGACCATAGCCTTTTTGACGTCTATGTAATTGATGGTTTAAGTCTTCAAAGTTAAGGTTTACATTACTTGGAAACCCTTCAATAATCGCAGTGAGCTGCGGGCCATGCGTTTCACCTGCTGTTAAATATCTCACAATCCGTTACCCCCTAAGAATTTTACGAAGAACATCGAACTCCGTATATGAACATAATAGTATGGAAAAACCGAGCCTACTTACTACATGTGCTACGAAAAAAAGCTGCAGCACCAAGCACTTTAGCGCTTTGACGCGCGATTATCTGTTGTCATTATAGTATAGCTACTCAGGTTTGGCAACAACTCAAATGCAAAAACACGCTTCGCAGGTCAGGGACAAACCCTTCCGCGTAAGCGTGTCATCATCTAGACAGGAACTAGTATTATCCGTGCATAGGTTGCTTCTGGACGACCCTCGGAGGCTCACAAAGCTGAGGATCATTCATAAGACCCGTAATTTGTGAGGAATCAACTCCTAAAATTTGAGCACATTCTTGAATGGAAATCATTCCTCTGCGATAAGCGGTAATCACCTTGCGTTTGTCCATGATAGCCCCCTAAGCGTGTATGCATTGTTCAAAGCCTGTTGTCTCTCCTTCACTTTGAACTGCTACATCTTAGTATTGGAAAATAAGGAAGTTCTTATACTCCTTTCTTCCGATAAAAGAACGTTTCAKCCGCTTCCAAATCATATTGACCAGGTGAAAAAATCTGTTCTGTCGAGCCTACGAAAAGCAGACCGCCTGGTTTAAGGGCTTTGGCAAACTTCTGGTACAGCACATGCTTGGCTTCTTCTGTGAAATAAATGATGACATTACGGCACACGATAAGATCGTAACCGCTATCGAATGTATCAACAAGCAAATTTTGTTTCTGAAATTTGACTGACTTTTTGAGTTCTTCCGAAACATGAAACATTAAGCCATCCTGTTTAAAATATTTCTTCACATAATTAGCTGGTACATCACGCACGGAACGATCCAAGTACATCCCTTTACGTGCTTTCTCTATAGCACCATCGTCAATATCTGACGCATGTAGGCTCGTCTCAGCCAACGCACCTTGCTCAGCTAAAATCATAGCTAGTGTGTACGGTTCTTCACCTGTGGAGCAGGCTGCACTCCAAATTTTCAATCGGCGATTCCGCTTCAGCATCTCTGGTATAAATTTCTGTTCGACAAGCTCCCAACGATTCGGGTTCCTCCAAAATTCAGAAACATTGATCGTCATCCGATCCAAAAACTCATAGAACAGTTCCTTGTCCTTCATCATCGCTTCAAAAAAAGAAATAAAAGTATTGTAACCCCGCTTCAATCGCAAGGTAGTTAATCGTCTCTTCATTTGCGCTTCCTTATACAACGCAAGATCAATGGACGTGTGTTCCTTTATTTTTTTAATAAACAACAAAAAATCTTGATCCTCCATGCTGTCCACCCACCTTGATCAATATGTACCTTGATACATTCTGTGTGGATTWACCAAATTCCTTCATAAAAAAACAAAAAGAACCTGTATCGTATCAGATAACAGATTCTTGCAGTGAGAGATTAGATCCATTCTTGTATGTTTTTTGAATACGTAAAAATTTCGTTTGGCTGAAAAAAGTTATTAATTTCACGCTCAGCACTTTCAGGTGAATCAGACCCATGAATCAGGTTGAGATTCGTATGTACAGCATAATCACCGCGAATGGTTCCAGGTGCGGCTTCCAATGAATTCGTTTTGCCAATCATAGTTCGCGACAACGCGATAACTTGATCACCATGCCATACCATCGCAAAAACAGGTCCTGATGTAATAAAATTCACAAGTCTTTCAAAAAAATCTTTACCTTTATGCTCTGCATAGTGGATCTCGGCTTGTTCTCGGGAAATAACCGTCAACTTGCTGCCAATCAATTGAAAACCTTTCTGTTCAAACCGTTTTACAATCTCGCCAACAAGCCCCCGTTGTACACCATCTGGTTTAACCATGAGAAATGTTTTTTCCATTGAAAGACTACCTCCTTTAAGTTTTCGCCAGAAAACCGACTTCGTAAGCATCCACTTAAGTTTTCGTCAGTAAACTGGTTAATACGATCGATTCCCGATAAAATGAGCGATTTCGATGAGATCTTTCTTTGCTTGGTAATCCGGCAGTGTGTCTAATGACGAAATCGCTTTATCGATATATACCTGGGAAAGTCGATCGGCTTCCTTGATGCCAGCACTGCCACGAATCATTTCTAAGAATCGACTTACATCCGTTTGTCCATCCAGTTTATGTATTCGATCAAGTTCTGTCAATATCATTGGCTTTAAAACTGGATCTTGCAGGGTCAAGATCACTGGCAACGTAATATTCCCTTGCTTGACGTCACTTCCGGGCGGTTTCCCGATCTGTTTCTCGGTACCTGTTAAATCCAGAATATCATCCCTAATTTGGAAGGCCATACCTACATTATATCCAAAATTATACAACTTAGTGCTTACCCAGTCAGGAGCGCCTGAAGCCATCGCGCCTAATTGACAGGAGATTGCTATTAATAACGCAGTTTTGCGTCGAATGCGAAGTAAATAGTCACGAATGGTTTGCTCGGAATGAAAGAAAAAACGAATTTGTTCCATTTCTCCAATGGACATTTCAACAATTGCTTTTGACATGATTTGGTGAACTCTCGGGTCCTGAATCTGAGTAATCACACCTAGTGCTCTTGCAAAAATATAATCCCCAGTAAACATAGCAATACGATTATCCCATTTGGAGCGAACTGTCAATTGACCACGTCGTGTGTTCGCATCGTCAATAACATCATCATGCACAAGAGATGCCATGTGAATAAGCTCTAATGGCACTGCTACATTTTTCATCGTTTGGAGTTCATAATGACCAAATTCACCAGAAAGAAGAACGAAAACGGGTCTAATCCGTTTTCCTCCMGCTTTAAGTAGATGAATCGAAGTTTCTCTTAGTAAAGAGTGATCGTTATTCACACTTTCTTCCAGCTCTTTCTCTATCGCTGAAATATCTCTTCTTTTTCTTGCATATATATCCAACAAATTTTTCATTCGGTCACCCGTGCCACTTTAGTATCTTCCCAAATGCCAATCTGAACTGGCTTCGGTAAGAAACCAAGTTCAAAACAGTACTGATAGTAAGAATTAAGACCATCCCACTGCTCAGCCGCGAAATCATAACACAATGTATGAAAATAATGATGCCAATAGTCGGAAGTACCACCCACGGTAGCTTGTGCCTCTTCAATCATATACGTTGGCTCCCGATGAGCCTTTTCCTTACTTGCCTTAAATGCTTCAAAAATAGTAGTTACAAGCTCTGGATAGGCACGAATCGTTTCTTTGCGGATTGCCCAGACAGCGAACGACATCCATTTCCCCGTCCATTTGGCCCATTCTTGACCGAGGTCTGTAATCATATACTTTTGATTCCGCCAGCTTTCCTTAATGGCATCATCCCCAATGAGAAGAGCAGCATCTGCTCCCTCCATCATTTGATCTAGATTTGGCTTCGCATATTCATACGTCGGTTTACCATTATAAAATTTTTCTATAATAATTTTAAGTAAATTGACAGAAGTCGCAGACGTCGTAGGTAAAATGATTTTCCCGTTCACGATTTCTCGTAATGGTTTGTCATGGAAAAGTAGAATCGAGTTGACTTCACCATAGGAGCTAACGGATAAATCCGGGAAAAGCATATACTCTTCAAAAAATTGACCGTATGAAAAAGAAGATATGGGCCCCATATCAATTTGGCCTTCAGCCATTGCTTTATTAAGAGATGTGGGTACCTGTTCAATAATATCGACATCTGAACTATTCATCAGTTCAGGAAAATAATAATAGATCGGCCACACGTTTGTATAATTGATTCGACCTATTCGGATTTTAGGGTCTAGGTTGCTCATCAATATCTCCCCATCTGCGGTACAAGGAATGATCAATCTCCATGCTATCCATTACTTTACCTACCAAAAAGTCAACCATCTCATCGATTGAGCGCGGACGATTATAGAAGGCTGGCATAGCCGGTATCATTCGCACACCCATTCTTGTTAGGGTAAGCATATTTTCTAAATGTATAGCATGCAAAGGTGTTTCCCTTGGCACCAGAATTAATTTTCTTCCTTCTTTTAACATGACGTCCGCGGTACGCTCAAGCAAGTTATCGGACGATCCATGCGCAATGYCAGATAACGTGCCCATCGAGCACGGAATCACAACCATCCCTCTGGTTTGAAAAGAACCACTTGCCACGGTCGCACCAATATTCGCTACGGGATGATACTCATACGAGMCTGCTCGTCCACCGAAGTGCTTCTCAAGTACCTCTTGACGTTTTGTAACACTCCAGTCATGTTCATCCTGCAGAACACGCCAACCCGCATCTGTAATAATAAGATGCACATCTAAACCAAGATCCAACAATACTTCACATAATCGTACGCCGTAGATCGCTCCACTCGCACCCGAAATTCCAACGACCCAGTTTCCGTTGCTCATGAGTGCTTACTCACAAGTACATCAAGTAATGTGAAAGTAAACATGACTAAACTCAATACACCATTCATCGTGAAGAAAGCCGTGTTTAATTTGGACAAATCCTGCGGAGTAACGAGTCTATGTTCTTTAAACAGCAATATATAAGCAATAACAAGACCCACCAAATACAACCAA
This sequence comes from Paenibacillus sp. 01T442, assembly GCF_056398345.1. NCBI lineage: Bacteria > Bacillati > Bacillota > Bacilli > Caryophanales > Paenibacillaceae > Paenibacillus > Paenibacillus sp. 01T442. Next base: position 6,662 of record NZ_JBFTPF010000100.1, on the reverse strand, counting down.
CTCAGATGCGTGATGAAAAATAAGGAGACTAAACCGATTGCAGTTAAGACATGCAGTACGCGTGCTGTTAGTAGTGCTGCTTTAATGCCAAATCGACTTGGCAATGAGTGCAACCCTTCTTTGCGATCAAACTCGGCATCCTGGCAAGCATATATAAGATCGAAACCAGCACTCCAGCATGCAACTGTTAGGAAAAAGATGATCGACGACCATGTAAATTGACCTGTAACTGCAATCCAACCGCCAAGCGGGGCAAGCCCCAAGGTTAAGCCCAGTACAAAATGGCATGTCCAAGTAAACCTTTTGGTATAGGAATATATCACAAGAAAGAACACGGCAATGGGTAGAAGCTTCATGGACAAAGCACTTAAGTGATAGGTTGCCCAGAAAAGAACTGCAAACGAGATGATGATATAGAGAATAACTTGCGGTATTGAAATGAGCCCGGCAGGAATTGCTCGATTCTCTGTTCTTGGATTACGCTTGTCAATGGCTTGGTCAATTACACGATTCAATGCCATCGCGGCCGTGCGTGCACCTACCATAGCTAAGGTGATCCAACCGATCTGCGCCCAGCTAGGTAAGTGTCCCTGCCATACAACGGAACCGAGAATAGCTCCCATGAAAGCAAATGGCAAAGCAAACACACTGTGTTCGAATTTAATCATTTCGAGAAAAATCTTTAGTTTAGTAAACATATGTGAATTACACTCCTGATTTCTTATTACCTTTTGTCCCTACATGTAGCGCCRCTACACCACCGAAGAGTGGATGCGCCTGTACGTGATCCAAACCATTCTTCGAGAAGATGGCCGCGAGTTGCTTATGATCTGGAAACGAAATTAATGATTCCGGTAACCACTTATATTGCTCATATTTCTTAACAATCAATTTACCGAGGAACGGCATGATATGTCGGAAATATACATAATAGATGGACTTAAATGGCTGCCATGTTGGTTTGGATAGCTCTAAAGACACAACTAGCCCTCCGGGCTTAACGACACGTTGCATTTCTCGAATGACTTGTTCGAGATCGGGCACATTACGCAAAGCAAACCCGATTGTAGCAAAGTCAAACGTATTGTCGTCAAACGGAAGACTCATCGCATTTCCTTGTATAAGTTCGACCTGCTGATCCAAGTGCTGTTGTTTTATTTTCTCGGCACCAATATCCAACATGTTTTGGCTGAAATCCAATCCAACCATTTTCCCAGTTCTACTAGCTTGAGCAAGACTAATGGTCCAGTCACAAGTTCCACAACACAAATCGATTGCTGTAGCCCCAGGCTGTACATTCATCTTCTTCATTGCAAATTTACGCCATGCTTTGTGACGATTAAAACTAATGATATTATTCATCAAGTCATATTTAGGTGCGATGCTTTCAAAAACACCATGTACAAATTCTTCTTTACTTTTCGCTTTTTTATTTTCACTATTCGTATTGCTTACACTCATTCCCCAGGTCCCCTTAAATTTCTTCTAACACTTTAGGATGTTCCMCAGCAAATCGTAAAAAGGGCTCTCCCATGTGAAAGAGTTCACTTTGTAGCATATCCGATTCAAGCTTCTTTACAAAGTCCTGCAATTGCTTCGTTTGAATGTTCAGCAATTGATACAACTGTGAAGAAATATTGTATTTATGTAGAAGTGTACGAACCTTCGTCGTATCTACCTCTTCACCTTGCAATAGCTTCCGCTCTTCTCGTGTGCCGTGCTGGCTAATATRCCAATAACCCCAACTGCCTCTGAACTTAGAAATGGCTTCAATCCGGAAAATTTCTGTGAACAACAGTTCACATCTCACAAAGCCTCTCAGAATTTCAGGCCATGCTTGTTTGTTATGACCAAACATGACTTCTGAAAAAGACAAAAAAAGCTGAGATTTAATTTCCACCGTGAGGTGAATGTAATCTTCTGCCGTCATTTTCAGCTGTTTCATTTTCGTGTAGCTGGTCATCTTTAAGCGATTTACTTCACAGATTGCATTTGAAAGTTGCTTAATCATATCGATCTGCCCTGTTTTAGCTAGTAGATGATAAAATCTCGCACTAAAGTAATCTCCTGCAAGCACTTTTAACTGCCGTGATCTTGATGCCTTCTTCTCCTTGACTTCATTGGACACTGTCACAAGATCATGAGTATCGAGTCCTAGCTGCACAAGTCCTGTTGCTAAAGTAAATAATTCACTTAATGAGCTTAGTTTGTTATTTTCATTCAAGAATGCAAACAACAGACGTGTGCGCAACTCGGGAAAATCGGGCAAGTCTGTGTGAATTTGGATCATATCATACTCCGTGTACTGCTTAGCGATCTCAGGGATCCGATAAGAATTCATGCAAAAGCCTCCGTAACCGTATGCCAAATATCATTTAATGAAACTGGATGTCTCAATCCAAATTATTATAGCATAACACGTTAATAGAAGCACAATAAATTATAGGGGATACTTTTGTTGCCACTTGGAGGTGTACGTGATGCGAAATCGGTTCTGAAGCTCTTGCTCCAATTGAATTAAACTAAGCTCTGACGGCTTCTTCTCCATATCTTCGCCGAATTCACGCTGTGCAACCATAGCCAAGACAAGCTGAGTGGAAGCTGTATTGGTCGGGCCGGAATAGTCAATAATGCGTACCCACACTTGATCGACATTTTTAGTTTTGACTAGCATGGTCTGTGCAATTGTATACAAATCACGATATACCGCAATCGTCTCCGCATTTTTGGGCAAACTTAAATCAAGAGACAACCGCGACGTACTCAGCTCTACTTTCCGTATTCGGAGCTGCAGTGGAATTTGAACCAGAAGATCAGCTAAGTTATTTTCGGTGAGCTGTCCCCCTCGATTATTGGACCATGTGTAGGCAGATCCTAAGCCTGATGAAAGATCCATCTTTGGTAACATGGATAGACTAATCGCAACAACAACTGAAATCCCTAGTGTGATTACAATACGCATTGACCATTTCACAATCAACACCCCCTAAGCATATGCAGGAGCCAAATAACCAACAGGTTATCCAAATAAACAAGTCCTATACACCATTGTACATAGAAAAAAAGCAGGCTATGCCTGCTTTTCTGAAAATACATGTATTCTGTTGTTCCATACGATAACTTGGATGTATTTCTTGTTAAACACATACGTCCAAGAAGGCCGTTGTAGCCGTTTATGGGGATAATCTCTTATTCTTCTGTATCGATTGTACCAAACTTGGTCATAATCAAAGCTTTGCCTCTTACTTTAACCGCGGATGTATGCTCAGTGAACTGAGCAATCATAACTTCACCCTTGTCTAGTTTCTCTGTATGATGAAAACGTGTGTCTTGTCCACGAGTTAATCCAATCACATGAACACCATTATCTTTCGCTTTAATCACAAAATACTCGTTACCGTTCGAGTTTGTTTGATCTGGTTTATTCGATTGTTCCATATCCATCCTCCGCCCTTCCCTAACCTAAATCCCTTACCTAATGATGCCAAAAAAAGCAACTGGAAGTCAACATGTACTAGCTAGTTAATTCAGAAGGTGCTGTTGTTGCGCTTTTCCTATAAAATCGTTTGAACTTCGCTGGCAATGCATGCTTTGATCCTAAGCGAATAAGAAGATCCGTCAATTTAACGGTTCCATAGGCGAATAACATGCCTGCGATCACATCGATCAGCCAATGAATTTGCAAATACAGCGTCGAAAATATAATAGCCGAACAATACGTGACCATCATGTATTTGAAGATGCGATCCTTCTCCCGCAGTGCAAGCAGCAGCATTGCAAACGAAATGGACGTATGCATACTAGGAAAGCAATTCATAACTGCTACTAATAAGGAGTTTTCATCCGCAAACACACGATGAAGTAAATCAGGCTGCTTATTTACATACCATACTTCATGAAGCAGAATCAAATTATAAAAAGGCAAAATAAGCGGAAATTGCAGCATATGTCCTGAAAGCGCGTAAGACAACATTTTTTTGATACTACGCGTCCAGAAGCTGCGAACAATACAGATCCAAAGTGAAAGCACAAAACCATAGTTGTACACCCATACCATTGCTCTATCCAAAAATGGTGTTGAAATCCACCTTGCCCATCCCCCCGTATTCAACGGGATCACGTTCATGTAGCTGTCCCACCGCCAGGGATGCCGATTATTTTCAAACATCCAGTTCGCAATTTTCCACCAAAATCCATTGCCTGTCCCATAAAAATAATAAAAAACACCTAATAGTGGAATGCCTATAAGAAAAAAGCGTTTCCAATCTACATCGATCTGATCCTTCCGTACGCCTAATAAGCAGATACACAGTAATATCCAACATTCTTTACTCCAATTACCCACCGTACCAATTTGCCAAATCAAGAAAATAGAAGCAATTATACCGAACATTGTCCAATCCAGTGACTTTATAAGCTCATTCAACTTCAATTTAGTCAACCTTGTACCCCCTACGTAATCCAAGAGATTCCATCATATGAATGCTAATTCGGTTGGTTTCATGGCATTAGAAAAAGACATCGAACACCGATGTCTCTGTCATAATCGGAGTAACACGATTCGAACGTGCGACCTCACCCACCCCAAGGGTGCGCGCTACCAGGCTGCGCCATACCCCGTCATGTTTACAGCCAATAATAACGCATTCACTTTTGTTAGTATAGTAGGAGAATTTCAAATTGTAAAGCCATTTTCAGGCAAAACAAATAAAGCCGTTACCCGCATTTCGCGGCCACGGCTTTATAATTATGTAACGTTCAATCCTATGTATAAATACAAATTATTGAATGCCATCTTTAAGTGCTTTACCAGGTTTGAAAGCTGGGATTTTGCTAGCTGGGATATCAATTTCTCCACCAGTCTGTGGATTGCGTCCTTTACGAGCAGAACGTTCACGAACTTCGAAGTTACCAAATCCAACCAATTGTACTTTATCTCCACCTTGCAATGCTTCAGAAATTGCATCAAAAACAGCATCTACTGCTTTCGTTGCGTCTTTCTTGGAAAGCTCAGATGTTTCCGCAACTTTGTTGATCAATTCAGATTTATTCATGCCATTCACCTCCCCCCAAAATTTCTCACTACCGTTACTTCCTGTTTTCACCGTTTTCCTAGAAATTATACATAAACTTCTGAAAAATCGTTGATTTTCTAAGCAAAATGAACTTTGAAAGCAGACGAATAAATTCATAGTAATACACTCAGGGAGCAATTTCAAGTATCTATTTCCATTTTATGTGGGACTTTCCGCTATTAAACGACAAAAAACACCCTTTCGGATGTTTTTTGTCCACATTTCCTTACAAAATAATGGCGATTAAGCCTCCAGAGCCTTCGTTAATAATACGTCCAAGCGTTTCTTGAAGTTTGTATCTTGCATTATCTGGCATTTGGGCAAGCTTGCCTTGTATGCCTTCTCGCACAATCGAATGCAGTGATCTTCCAAAAATATCGGACTCCCAAATCTTGAGCGGATTATCCTCAAAATCCYGCATGAGATAACGTACCAGCTCTTCACTTTGCTTCTCTGTTCCGATAATCGGTGAGAACTCGGATTCTACATCCACTCGAATCATATGAATCGAAGGTGCTGTAGCTCTTAGACGTACACCGAATCTGGAGCCTTGACGGATTAACTCAGGCTCATCTAACGCCATCTCAGCAAGTGTAGGAGGCGCTATCCCATACCCGGTTGTTTTGACCATCTCAAGAGCTTCAGCGAATTGATCATATTCCCTTTTCGCATGTGTGAAATCCTGCATAAGCTGGAGAAGATGATCCTTCCCGCGAATCTCAACACCAACGACTTCGACGAGAATACGATCATAGAGTTCATCTGGTGCAAAGAGGTCAATTTCTGCTACACCTTGCCCCATATTCAGCCCTGCTAAGGCAGCCTTGTCGATAAACTCATATTCAGCAAATTGACTGACAACACGATCAACATCGCGTAAGCGTCTGATATCCTGTACTGTATCGCGAACGGATGCTTCGAACTGTGTCCGCAGCCAATGATTCTCATCTAGAACCATAACCCAGCTAGGCAAGTTCACATTCACTTCATGAACCGGGAACTCATACAGGACTTCACGAAGCACGGAGACCATTTCTTCTTCTCCAGCGCTAGCTACACTCATTGTTACAACTGGAACGTCATAGCGGCTTTGCAGCTCGCTGCGCAGCTCAAGTGCAGGCTCACTGTTTGGCTTCTGAGAGTTAATGATCACAATGAACGGCTTCCCGACTTCTTTGAGTTCATTAATAACTCTTTCCTCTGCCAATACATAGGAAGACCGCGGGATTTCCGAAATCGTGCCATCTGTCGTAACCACAACACCCAATGTGGAGTGCTCTTGAATGACTTTCCGTGTTCCGATCTCAGCCGCTTCTTGGAAAGGAATAGGCTCATCGAACCATGGTGTATTGATCATCCGAGGTCCGTTCTCGTCTTCATAGCCTTTGGCGCCATCGACTGCATATCCGACACAATCAACAAGGCGAACGTTTACGTTCAACCCTTCGGCCACAGAAATTTGAACCGCCGTATTCGGTACGAATTTCGGCTCCGTTGTCATAATCGTGCGGCCAGCAGCGCTCTGCGGGAGTTCATCGGTAGCCCGGATCCTATCCGCTTCGCTTTGAATGTTCGGAAGCACTACAG
>NZ_JBFTPF010000099.1:0-16660 GCF_056398345.1 Paenibacillus sp. 01T442 | reverse complement strand
GCAGATCTCTGAGAGACGCTGTTGAGACATGTTCTTTCTTCAAAATTGATTGTCAAACCTCAGGGGAAGGGTATGTATCTGAACAATCCGCAGCAGGAGAAGGACGTGGCGTAACGCTGCAACTTAAACCGTTAAGTGATAAAACAGATACGGCAAGCGGATCAACCCCTGTTGCGGCGCCTACAGGTTCACCGATGCCCTCATCAACGCCTAACTCCAAAACGGAGACACAACGAACGACAACGACAGCAAATAAACAACGTTAGTGAACAGCTTGTTCTAACCCCTGTTTGTCCCGAATAGTCATGTTAGGAATGAACATGACAATAGTGGGAAGGGAGACTGAACGTTCATGCGGGCTTCTAACGTTACCGTTCGTCGCAGATTGTTTACGGCGTTAATCATTGGAACTGTCATCTTTACAGCACTTATTATCCGTCTTGCCTATGTTCAACTTTGGATCGGACAAGACCTCGCGAAGTTGGCAGAGAACAGTTGGCGAAGAGAGATTGGTTTTGCACCCAAACGAGGCGAAATTCAAGACCGTAATGGCTTGACGCTTACGTATAGTATGAGTACCCCTACACTTGTGGCGATTCCTATACAAATCAAAGATGCTCACGCTACAGCCGCTAAGCTGGCAGAAGTGTTGGATGGCAATGAAGATGACATATACAAACAAATTACGAAGAAAGAAATGCAAAACTATATAAAGCCTTCGGGCCGTAAAATTACGATAGAAAAGGCGCAGGAAGTGCGTAATTTGCAACTGCCTGGCATCATCGTAGCGGAAGATAATAAGCGCTACTATCCTTATGGTTCGCTTGCAGCGCATATCCTTGGCTTCGCAGGGATAGATAAAGGGTTAACGGGGATTGAGTCGAAATATAATTCACAACTGACAGGCATCGCAGGCAATATTGCCTATATGACAGATGCAGCAGGCCGGAAATTAGCAGGCACAACAGATACCTACACACCGCCGAAAGATGGGCTAAACGTGAAGTTGACCATCGACAGCCATCTGCAATCAGTGATGGAACGTTCGTTAGACCAAGCGATGGTGCAATATCAAGCGCAGAATGTCATTGCCATCATGATGGATCCGAATACCGGCGAGATCCTGGCTATGGGCAGCCGTCCGACGTATGATCCAGGCAAATATATGGAGTCGCCGGCTGAAACGTATAATCGGAATTTACCAATTTGGAAAACGTATGAGCCTGGTTCTACCTTCAAGATTATTACACTTGCCGCAGCGCTAGAAGAAAAGAAAATAGATTTAAAGAATGAACAATTCTACGACCCAGGTTCCATTGAAGTTGGGKGTGCTCGGTTACGGTGTTGGAAACGTGGTGGACATGGCAGTGAAACAATGTTGCAAGTTGTTCAAAATTCATGTAACCCGGGATTCGTCGTGATGGGGCAGCGATTAGGCAAAGAGAAATTATTCGACTATATTTCCAGATTTGGTTTTGGTAAAAAGACAGGTATTGATCTTGGCGGTGAAGAGAATGGGATTATGTTCAAACCATCGCAAGTAGGTCCAGTGGAGTTAGCAACAACCGCTTTCGGTCAAGGGGTTTCTGTGACACCGATCCAGCAAATTACTGCGGTCTCAGCGGCGATCAATGGCGGCAAGCTATTTAAGCCTTATGTTGCCAAATCCTTTTCCAATCCAGATACGGGTGAAGTTGTCGATGTTGTTGAGCCAGAGTTAGTCCGGAATGTGATCTCGGAGGATACGTCCAGACAAGTTCGTGAAGCGCTGGAGAGCGTTGTCGCGAAAGGGACAGGGCGCAATGCGTTTATTGACGGCTATCGAGTTGGCGGAAAAACAGGAACAGCCCAGAAAGTTATTAATGGACGTTATTCACCTGATGAGCATATCGTGTCATTCATTGGCTTTGCGCCAGCGGACAATCCGAAGATTGTAGTCTATGCGGCTGTGGATGACCCGAAAGGGATCCAATTCGGTGGTCTGATTGCAGCTCCGCTCGTCAGAGATATCATGGCAGATGCACTGCGTTACATGAAGGTTGAACCGGACAAAAATCAACTTGATAAAGAATATCGCTATGGTGAAATTCCAATTGTTGAAGTGCCGGACTTGGTTGGAGCGTCAGTTGATGATATATTAGAAGACCTGAACATGAATTTTAAGCTGGCCAAATCAGGGAATGGGAAGTATGTCATCTCTCAAGCACCTAAAGCAGGCTCACGTGTGGATCAGGGTTCTACAATTCGTATATTCTTATCAAATGTGGATCMAGAGAAATAGAGAAAACCTTACGGTTTTAAAAAAAGATTTACAAAGAAGACATGTTTAGCTTTTCTACTTGCATAAAATTGTCCATAATAGATAGATAAATCTAGGAAGAGAGGGTTGCTTATGAAACTGCAGGAGCTTGCTTCCGCTCTGCTCATTACCCACATACATGGCGATAGAGACACGGAGATCACGGGAATTGAGGCAGACTCTCGTAAAATAAAACAGGGAGATTTGTTTTTTTGCATCCCTGGATTAACAGCTGATGGCCACGACTATGCCCCCAAAGCGATTGCGCTCGGGGCTTCTGCTCTTGTCACGGAAAGAGTTCTGGATGTACCTGTCCCTCAACTCGTGGTGAAAGATGCTAGATATGCGATGGCGGCTCTTTCCTCGCATTTCTTCGGATATCCAAGCAAAGAGCTCAAGATTATCGGTATTACGGGGACGAACGGTAAAACAACCTCTACGTATATATTGGAGAAAATCATCGCGGATCAAGGTTATGTGACAGGGTTAATGGGTAATATCCATATCAAAATTGGTGAGGAATACATAGAAAATAAAGCCACGAATACACAGGAAGCTTTGGAACTACAACGTATTCTAAGAAAAATGGCGGATGCAGGGACCGATTATTGCATCATGGAGGTCTCTTCTCATGGTCTTGATATGGGAAGAGTGAAGGGGATTCAATTCCGTTCAGGTATATTTACGAATTTGACACAGGATCATTTGGATTATCACAAAACGATGGATGGCTATGCGGCAGCAAAAGGATTGCTATTCTCTCGACTTGGTAATGGTTTCTCCGAGGATCCGAATGCTCGCCAATATGCCATCCTTAATGCGGATGATGAAGCTTCAAAGACGTTTCATCGCTTGACAGCTGCACAAGTCATTACGTATGGCATTGAAAAAGATTGCGATGTGCGGGCTTCCGATATTCGGATGACTTCACAGGGGACGGAATTTCAACTGCATTCCTTTGCAGGTGAAGCTTCCATTCGCATGCAATTGGTAGGGAAATTCAATGTGTATAATGTATTGGGGGCAATCGCTGCTGCTTTAGCGGAAGGGATTCCTTTGGAGGCCATCCGTACTAGTATAGAGCGTATTGCAGTTGTAGAAGGCAGAATGGAAGTTGTCAACGAGGGACAGGATTATTTGGTCTTAGTCGACTATGCGCATACGCCAGATGGTTTAGAGAATGCTCTTTCTACCTTAAGTGAATTCGCAGAAGGTAAGATTATTACCGTTTTCGGCTGTGGCGGTGATCGTGACAGAACGAAACGCCCAATCATGGGGAAAGTTGCAGCGCACTACAGCGACTTTGTATTTGTGACGTCTGATAATCCTCGGACGGAACATCCAGAGGCGATTCTTGCAGATATTGAGCCTGGGCTTAAAGAGGTTAATTACCCAGAAAATCAGTATATCTTACTGGCTGATCGTAAAAAAGCGATACAAAAGGCTATTGAAGAGGCAGGCCCTAAAGATGTAATATTGATAGCGGGAAAAGGCCACGAAACGTATCAGGATATCATGGGTGTCAAGCATGATTTCGACGATCGTTTGGTGGCTAAGGCTGCGATAAGGGGGAGAACACAGTGATTCAGCGTACATTAGGTCAAATAGCAACGATGCTCCACAGCGAGGTGTCGGGTGTTCATGGCGACATTTTGATTAAAGGAGTTTCTACCGATACACGTTCCATTCAGGCTGGCAGTCTGTTTATCCCGCTTATCGGAGAGAATTTTGATGGTCACCAGTATGCGGAAGATGCCTATCAGAAGGGGGCTGCGGCCATTCTCTGGCAAGATGACCATGGTGCGGCGCCAAGCGGTATCCCTTACATTCTAGTTGAGGATACACTCACAGCCCTTCAGGGTCTGGCTAAAGCATACCGAAAAGAACTATCGGTGCGAATCATCGGCATTACTGGCAGTAATGGGAAAACGACAACCAAAGATTTGGTTGCAGCTGTCCTAGGAAGCACCTATGAGGTTCATAAAACAAAGGGAAACCTGAATAACCATATTGGTTTACCACTTACACTCCTGCTACTTGAAGAAACGACGCAATTTGCAGTCGTCGAAATGGGCATGAGCGGACGCGGCGAAATAGTTTTATTGTCTGAAATCGCAGAGCCAGAAGCTGCTATTATCACCATGATTGGTGAGTCGCACATGCTTCAGCTAGGTTCCAGAGATGAAATCGCCCGTGCGAAAGCGGAAATTGTTACCGGCATGCCKAGTGACAGCTTGATCATTTATAACGGGGATGAGCCGTTAATTGAACAAGCACTGGGCGAGCTGGTGCTGCCTGTGGGCTTGCGACGTATTCGTTTCGGTCAAGGCCACGATAACGATCGCTACCCAATCGATATCCGGATGGATGCGGATGGCGCTTACTTCACCATCAATTCATCGGGGTACGAGGAATTGTTCATTCCCTTGCTTGGCACGCATAACGTCGTGAACACGCTCGCGGCCATTGCCGTCGGCGAGGCCTTCGGCGTCACGCCAAGTGCTGTTGCAGCGGGGCTTCGCGCGCTGCAGATGACAAGCATGCGCATCGAGAAGCTCACGGCAGCCTCTGGGCTGACCGTGCTTAACGATGCTTACAACGCCAGCCCCGCCTCGATGCGGGCGGCGATTGCCCTGACCGAGCAGCTGAGCGGCTTCGGTCGGAAGTTCCTCGTGCTCGGCGACATGCTGGAGCTTGGCGAGCACGAAGAGCAGTTCCATCGCGGCATTGGCGCGATGTTGTCCCCGGAACGTGTAGACTACGTCTTCACGTTCGGGCGTCTCGGCCGCTTCATCGCGGATGAAGCGGCTCAGAACTTCCCGCAGGCGCAGGTGCGCGCCTACGACGACAAGGCGCAGCTCGCGGAGGAGCTCGCAGCACTCGCAAGCGCCGAGGATCTCGTGCTCGTGAAGGGCTCGCGCGGGATGCGGCTCGAGCAGGTTGTCCATAGCTTATTAGCCTAAATAGAATGCCTTAATTGAAATAGAGTGACGGAAATGAGCAGGGGGAACCAACGTGGAAAACGCGGTATTATTAACAATGGGTGTGGCATTTGTGCTTGCGCTAATCATGGGGCCATTATGTATACCTATTTTAAGACGGATGAAATTTGGTCAGCAAATTCGTGAAGATGGCCCGCAGGGACATCTCAAAAAACAAGGTACACCAACGATGGGCGGGGTTATTATTTTACTCGCGCTTTCCTTGGCTACGCTTCGTTTTGCTGACAAAAATACAGATTTACTCATTTTATTAATAGCTTCATTAGGTTATGGACTTGTTGGCTTCCTTGATGACTATATTAAAATTATTTTTAAGCGATCATTGGGACTTACAGCAAAGCAAAAACTGTTTGGTCAATTATTGATTTCAGCCATTGTCTGTTATTTACTCGTTATGCAAGGACACAGCACAGATATTTATATTCCTTTCGTTTCGTATCATATGAATGCGGGTTGGTTGTATTTCCCGTTAATGGCCATTTTGATGCTGGGCGCTTCGAATGCCGTTAACTTTACAGATGGCTTGGACGGCTTGTTAGCGGGGACAAGTGCAATTGCATTTGGGGCTTACACCATTATTGCCATGAATAATACACAACCTGAAGCAGCCATCTTCTCAGCAGCAATGGTTGGTGCTGTACTTGGGTTCCTCGTCTTCAATGCGCATCCTGCCAAAGTATTCATGGGTGACACCGGCTCTTTAGGAATCGGTGGTGGACTTGTGGCTGTTGCCATTTTAACGAAAGCAGAACTTCTTCTAGCTATCATTGGTGGAGTTTTCTTAATTGAAATCTTATCCGTAGTGATCCAAGTGGTATCTTTCAAAACAAGAAAGAAACGCGTATTCAAAATGAGTCCGATTCATCATCACTTTGAGTTGGTTGGATKGTCCGAGTGGCGAGTCGTAATTACTTTCTGGGTTGTAGGTCTAGTGCTTGCTGTGCTCGGATTATACATGAATGAGGTGTTGTAGAACATGAAGCATCCGCGGGATTATCGTGGACTTGAAGTGATCGTACTTGGCTTGGCTCGCAGCGGTGTCGCTGCAGCTAAGCTTTTTCATCAAAAAGGAGCTCTCGTCACTGTCAATGACAAAAAGGAACGAAGCGCGTGCCCTGAAGCCGACGAGTTGGAGGCTCTGGGTATTTCTGTTGTATGCGGGTTTCATCCGGAGTCCCTCGTGCATGAGGGGGTTGCGTTAGTTGTGAAAAACCCAGGGATTCCATATTCGGTAGACCCGATTCGTAAAGCAGAAGAGCTGGGTATTGAGGTTGTGACAGAGGTTGAGGTAGCTTATCAATTCTGTGAAGCGCCAATTATTGGGATCACGGGCTCCAACGGGAAAACAACCACAACTACACTGATCGGCTTGATGTTGGATGCAGCGGGCTTGAAGCCGGTTGTCGCAGGCAACATTGGCCGTGCTTTAACGGAAGCTACACCTGAGGTGACAGCTGAGAATTGGATGGTTGTTGAATTAAGCTCGTTCCAATTAAAAGGCACAACAGCGTTCCGTCCAAACATTGGTTTATTTTTAAATGTATATGAGACACATCTGGATTATCATGGCTCCATGGACGATTATATCGCCTCTAAAGCCAAAATTTTTGAAAATCAAACAGAAGCTGACACCGCTATTTTGAATTGGGATGACGAAGTGTGTCGACGTTTGATGCCAAGTTTGAAGGCAAAACAGTTTCATTTCTCATTGAAAGAAAAGCTTGCTTATGGCGTCTATTTGGATGCGGAGACGGACTGTCTTGTGTATGCAAACGGTCAGAACTCTGTCCAATCCATTATGCCGGCTTCTGAAATGGGCATGCCGGGTAGCTTTAACGTTGGAAATGCCTTGGCAGCTGCTGCAGCGGCCATTACAGCTGGCGTAGCTCTGCCTGTGATTGCTGATGTGTTGAGAAACTTCCATGGCGTAGAGCACCGTCTGGAGCTTGTGAGAGTACTTGATGGCGTAACCTTTTACAATAATTCGAAATCAACGAATGCTGCCGCTACCATCGTAACCATCGAAGCTTGCAATCAGCCTGTCGTCTTGATAGCTGGCGGTTTGGATCGTGGTTCGGATTACATGGAGTTATTGCCAACTTTCCGTGAGCGTATCAAAGGAATTGTTACAATAGGGCAAACAAAAGAAAAAATCAAGCATATTGCCGAGTTGGCAGGGATTAGTAAGGTACAAACCGTCGATACTGCTAAGGATGCAGCGGACGCGGTTTCACAAGCCGTGCAGCTTGCCTGGCAAATGTGTGAACAAGGAGACATCGTGCTTCTATCACCTGCTTGTGCAAGTTGGGATATGTTTCCATCCTATGAGGACAGGGGACGCATGTTTAAGGAGTCCGTGCATAACCTTTAAGTAGGGCTTATCCACTCGAATGGACTAGTATTTGAACAGGACGATGTCTTCTGTAAACTAGTTAGTAAGAGGAAGCCCACAACTGACAAAGAGGTGTCTGTAATGGGTAAAGCACGCTCCGCTCCTGACATTTGGATTATTATTCCGACCTTGCTGCTTTTGACAATCGGCGTTATTATGGTCTACAGCGCTAGTAGTGTACTTGCGTTTCGTGAGTTTGGTGATTCTTTTTATTATTTAAAAAGACAACTGATTTTCGCCGTACTAGGAATTGTAGCGATGTTCTTCACGATGAATGTTGATTATTTGGTGTGGAAACGATTTGCTAAGTTGGCCTTGTTTGTTTGCTTTGGCATGTTGGTCATTGTTTTGATTCCTGGTATCGGCGTGATTCGTGGCGGTGCCAGAAGTTGGCTAGGTATCGGAGCTTTCGGGATTCAACCCTCTGAATTTATGAAAATAGGGATGATTCTCTTTCTTTCCAAGATGCTATCCGAAAATCAGTCCAAGATAACACTGCTAACCAAAGGGTTGTTGCCGCCTCTAGGTATTATGGGGTTGGCATTCGGTCTGATCATGCTGCAGCCGGACTTAGGAACTGGGGTTGTACTCGTTGGTGCGTCTCTTCTAATCATTTATACGGCTGGCGCGAGATTGCTGCATCTTTCCTATCTAGGTATGATAGGAGTTGCGGGTTTTATTGGTCTMGTTATTGCCGCTCCCTATCGTCTTAAGCGGATCACAGCCTTTCTCGACCCATGGCAAGATCCACTTGGTGCTGGTTATCAATCTATTCAATCCTTATATGCGATTGGACCAGGCGGATTAGTAGGACTTGGACTCGGGATGAGCCGGCAAAAGTATAGTTACTTACCAGAGCCGCAAACCGATTTTATTTTTTCGATCATCGCTGAAGAACTTGGTTTTATTGGAGGCACATTGGTTCTGCTGCTCTTCACCATCTTAGTATGGCGGGGAATGCGTGCGGCCATTACGGCACCAGATACATTTGCCAGCTTAATAGCAGTAGGAATTATCGGCATGATCGCCGTTCAAGTCATTATTAACATCGGCGTTGTTATTGGGATGTTCCCGGTAACGGGTATCACGCTGCCATTCATAAGTGCAGGGGGGTCTTCACTGACACTCATGCTGACATCTGTCGGCATCMTGCTTAATATATCCCGCTATTCGAGGTGACAGGGGAATGAAGACAATTGTATTTACCGGAGGAGGCTCCGCAGGCCATGTAACCCCTAATTTAGCGCTGATGCATAAGCTGAAGCAGCAAGGTTGGGATGTCAAATACATAGGCTCGGCTACAGGTATTGAAAAAGAGATCATTGATCGGGAAGGGGTTTCCTTTTACCCGATTTCTTCTGGGAAATTGCGTCGATATTTTGATCTCAAAAATATAAAAGACCCATTTAAAGTCATGAAAGGTGTTTATGAATCGTATCGGTTACTTAAACGTTTGAAACCCGCCATTGTCTTTTCGAAAGGCGGGTTCGTTTCCGTTCCTGTCGTTCTTGGGAGCCGTATGAACAATATTCCTGTTATTATCCATGAATCCGATATGACGCCAGGACTGGCGAATAAAATTTCGATCCCATTTGCAACGAAGGTATGTGTGACATTTCCTGAATCCCTTTCGCATATTAAGGGCGGGAAGTCTGTTCTTACGGGCTTGCCGATCCGTGAACATATTAACAGTGGTAAAGCAGCGCGTGCGCTTCAGCTTTGCGATTTCCATTCTCAGAAGCCTGTGATATTAGTTATGGGTGGAAGCTTAGGGTCGCAGGTGCTGAATCAGGCTGTGCGCGCTAACTTAGGCCGCTTACTCCAACAATTTCAAATTGTGCATCTGTGTGGCAAAGGGAATGTGTCTGCCCAGCATCTTCAAACCCGTGGATACAAACAATTTGAGTACTTGAACGAAGAGCTTCCTGATGTGCTGGCGATGACGGACCTCGTCATCTCTCGTGCAGGCGCAACGTCTATCTTTGAGTTTCTAGGTTTAGAGAAACCTATGCTGTTAATCCCGCTATCCCGTCAAGCCAGTCGGGGGGATCAAATTCTGAATGCAGCATCTTTTCAGAAGGCAGGTTATGCCGATGTGATTCAGGAAGAAGATTTAACCACTGAAGGACTTGGCGATCATGTCGAAGCGCTATATAAGAACCGCGAGACGTATAAAGCAGCGATGCAATCACGTAATGAGAGTGATGCCGTAGCTGCTATCGTGAAATTGATCGAAACGCATAGCCATTCATTGTGAATTTGTTAAAGCGTATAGGCGATTGTCACACTCTAACCGATTTTACATAAACTACACTATAACCGTGACAGACACCTAAGGCTTCATAAGTGAACAAGGAACGAAGAACGGCCGTCTTCGCTCAGCTCCTTATGACTGAAATGTTAGAACTTGTATGTCTAAAATCTTACATTTCTACATTTCGCCCTACGTTCTGTGAAGGAGGTTTTCCCATGCAGAAGTTAATAGCCGACTTACAGGCATCAAATATTGGCGAGATAAGAACGAATGAACGACTAGCTCCATACACCACTTGGAAAATCGGCGGTCCGGCTGATTGCTTGATTATTCCTCACTCCAAAGAGCAGGTAGCTGCATCTATCAAGTTTCTTCATGAGCGTGGCGTACCTTGGACCGTTATCGGTAGGGGCTCCAACTTGCTTGTCGGAGACAAAGGGATTCGAGGCGTCGTGATTAAGCTGGGCCAGGCGCTTGATACCCTTCGTTTTGAAGGCGCGATGGTATATGCAGGAGGTTCCTATTCGTTCATTAAATTGTCCGTACTCGCAGCCAGAGAAGGTTTGACCGGACTGGAGTTTGCTTCAGGAATCCCCGGTACTGTGGGAGGCGCCGTCTACATGAATGCAGGGGCTCACGGGTCCGATGTGTCACGCATACTCAAGCAGGCTGAAGTCATCCTGGCTACAGGGGAATTGGTCGTCATGCAGGCAGAAGATTTACAATATGCTTATCGACATTCTATTTTGCACACATTGCCTGGCATTGTAACAGAGGCTGTCTTTGAATTACAGGTTGGAGACCGCAACGAAATTGCAGGGGCTATGGCTGCTTACCGAGACCGGCGACTGCGTACCCAACCTTTGCAATTAGCTTGCGCAGGAAGTGTATTCCGCAACCCCGAAGGGGGCTTCGCAGCGAAGCTCATCGAAGAAGCAGGCCTGAAAGGCAAACGTGTCGGTGGAGCAGAGATCTCTATGCTTCACGCCAATTTCATTGTTAACACAGGAGAAGCTACAGCCGAGGACGTTCTTGCCCTTATCAACGAAGTACAGCAGATCGTAGAGCAATCGTACGGTATTAAGCTAGTACCTGAGGTTCTGGTAATGGGTGAGAGGTAAATCGGAGGTGGAATTTTGGAGAAGCTCGTTATCGAAGGTGGAAGACCTCTTACGGGAGCCATCCAGATACACGGCGCTAAAAACGCCGCATTACCCATATTAGCTGCATGCTTACTTGCTAGTGGTACGCATACTTTACACAATGTTCCTAATCTGCTCGATATCGACACCATGCTTCGAATTCTTCGTTCACTTGGTTGTCGAGCCGAGCAGCAAGGAGATACAGTAACCATAACAACATCCACAGTTCATTCCTCCCACATCCCCGAAGAATTGATGGGTCAGATGCGTTCTTCCATCTTTCTCATGGGTCCGCTACTCGCTAGATTCGGCAGTGTCACAGTATATCAACCTGGTGGTTGTGCGATCGGCGAACGTAAAATTGATTTGCACCTCAAAGGTTTGCAGGCTCTTGGAGCTGAGATTGAAGAATTTTCCAATAAAATCGTCTGTACGGCAGAAACCTTACAAGGTAATGAGATATTCTTGGACTTTCCTAGCGTCGGGGCGACCGAGAATATCATGATGGCCGCCGTGAGAGCGGAAGGTACGACAACGATCTATAATGCTGCTCGCGAGCCAGAGATACAGGATTTGCAAAATTTCTTGAATGCGATGGGCGCGGATATTATTGGAGGAGGAACGGATACGATCACGATTCGTGGCGTTACTACGTTGTCTCCTTGCACATATCGGATTATTCCAGATCGTATTGTTGCAGGGACCTTTCTAGTTGCTGCAGCGGCTACCAGAGGTAATATTACTTTGGAAAGAGTAAACCCTGCTCATTTAACATCGGTTATCCATGTGCTTAAGCGTGCAGGTGTTCAAATCAGCGCAGACGGTGATATAATACATGTAAGCTGCAAGGCAAGACCCAAAGCAGTTGAACGTATCGTGACGTCGCCTCATCCTTCTTTCCCAACGGATTTACAATCACAAGTCATGGTGCTCTTATCTCTAGCAGATGGATTAAGTGTGATGAAAGAAACGATATTTGAAGGTAGATTTAAGCACGTGGATGAATTGTCCCGAATGGGCGCAGATATTCGCGTAGATATGAGTTCAGCCTTTATCCGTGGTGTGCCTAGATTGTATGGAGCTACTGTTGAAGCAACTGATTTACGGGCTGGTGCTGCTCTTGTAATCGCCGGTCTAGCTGCGCATGGCACAACGATCGTTGAGCAAATTCATCACATCGATAGAKGTTATGATAGGATCGAACATATGCTAGTCAGACTTGGTGCTTCTGTGCGTCGTCAAGCTCCGGTTCCCAGTGAGTAATAGCTTGTGTGGCTATCGCGTATCCCTTCCTGCAAACAGGAGGGGATTCACGATATTCATTTTAAATGTGTGGCTTCATTCAATGTAATAAATATAAATAGGTGGTGCCCCTCTTGTCCGAAGATAACAAAGTACCAACGCTGCCTGTACCTAAGCCGCGTACGCGTACGAATCGGAAGCTGCTTGCTTTTTTGATCATTTTTTTCCTAACTGTTCTAGTCATTTTGTTCTTCCAATCCTCACTTAGTCGGATCAGTCGGATTGATGTTGAGGGAAATGTGCTATTAGCCTCCGATTCAATTGGACAAGCTAGTCAAGTTGCAGTGGGAGATCGTTTTTTTGCTGTAAGCTCCAAGACGATTGGACAGCGGATCTCTGAGATGCCTATGATCAAGAATGCTGCCGTGGAGAAGATGTTCCCAGGAGTCATTCACATTCAAGTCGAAGAATTCCCTAAAGTAGCTTTCCAAATCGATCCTAATGGTAAAAAGCAAGCTGTGCTCGCAGATGGCAACGTCATTGAACTGCCAGCTGGCAGCGGTATCCCGCTCGATATGCCAATCTTAACGGGGTGGACCKATACGGATCCGAATAAAGCGGCGCTTTGTAAAATACTAGGGGAAATCCCGCAGAGTGCTTTGTCAGACGTTTCAGAGATTAAGCCGGATCCTTCGGAATCGTACCCTGACAAAATTAAGATATATACACGCTCACAATTTGAAATCCATACAACCATTTCCTATCTGCCTGATCGAATAGATAACCTGCCAGGTTATATTGCTGGTTTAGCAGAGGACCACATTTCCAATGGCGTCATTACAATGCTCGAAGCTGAATACCACACACCATTTGCAACAAGCGGGGATTCCAAGACAGATAACAAAACAGATTCCAAAACGGAACCTAAGACCAACCCGAAACCTACGCCGAAAGCAACACCAAAGCCATAACAACCGCCATAGTGCGGAGAAACTCACAAAAATTCTAGCAGAGACTACTCAATCTCTGAAAATAATGTTAAAATTAGTTTTATGGTTAAATAGGCTCTATCTGCATACTCTATTTTTTCTTGTATTTACTAGGCGAAATTGTTTGCATTTTACAACATTGAAATGAGAAGTTGAAGTTGGTTTTCAAATGCAAAAAAAATGTTGAAAAAAGAGGGAATATGGCGGTTGTGTGGAATACGTATAAAAGTATTTGTGAAGATTTTGCAATTTTACCTAAGTTACAGGAGGTGCCAGGGGCTTGAGCAACAATGATATCATTGTTAGTTTAGACATCGGTACATCCAAAGTTCGAGCTATTATTGGGGAAGTTGTTAACGGAACCATTAATATAATAGGAGTGGGATCTGCCGAGTCAGAGGGTATTCGTAAAGGCGCAATCGTTGACATTGATCAAACGGTACATTCAATTCGAAGTGCCATTGATCATGCTGAACGAATGGTCGGTATACAAATTTCCGAGGTTTACGTTGGAATTTCAGGAAATCATATTTCTCTTCAATCAAGTCACGGCGTAGTTGCTGTTTCAAATGAGGACCGTGAAATCGGAGAAGAAGATATTGATCGCGTCATTCAAGCGGCTAGGGTCATCGCATTACCTCCCGAACGTGAAATAGTTGGAGTTGTACCTAAGCAATATTTGGTTGATGGGCAAGAAGGTATTAATGATCCACGCGGAATGATCGGTGTTCGTTTGGAAGTTGAAGCGACGATTATTACTGGAGCGAAAACGGGCATACATAATTTAATGCGTGTTGTGGAAAAATCCGAACTGAAAGTTGCAGGACTTATTCTAATGTCGCTCGCATCTGGTAATTTGRCACTTTCCAAAGATGAGAAGGCTGTAGGGACCGTATTGGTTGATATTGGAGCTGGAGCAACGACGATTGCTGTCTTCGACGAGGGTAATTTAGTTGCAACGTCAACGATTCAGATTGGCGGAGAATTTATCAGCAATGATATTTCTATTGGCTTACATACGCAGTTGGAAATTGCTGAGAAGATCAAATTGAAATATGGCTGTGCATCCGTTGATGATTCCGCGCCTGATCAAGTGTTTAAAGTGACGAGAATGGGCAGCAATGTTGAAAAAGAGTTCTCTCAGGTTGATCTTGCAAATATCGTTGAACCTCGTGTCGAAGAGATTTTTCAATTAATTCGTGCCGAAGTTCACCGTTTGGGATTTGGAAATCTTGCAGGTGGGTATGTACTTACAGGTGGAACAGTTTGTATCCCAGGTATACTGGCGATTGCACAATCCGAACTGGCTACATCTGTACGCATTGCAGTGCCTGATTTCATCGGGGTACGTGATCCTTCCTACACAAGTGGTGTTGGTATTATTCAATTCGTCTCCAAATACATGAAGAATCGTAATTCAGGCATCACCAAAAAAGTGGCTGCAAAGACTACCAAAAAATCCTCCGATAGTCAAAAGCCAGGTTGGGTTGATCGAGTTAAAAATTTCTTCAGTGAATTCATTTAGTGAACGTTAAGTTAGGGGGATATGGCTCATATGTTTGAATTTGATATGGATTTAGACCAATTGGCTCAAATTAAAGTCATTGGTGTTGGTGGCGGCGGTAGCAATGCAGTTAATCGCATGATTGAAAACGGTGTTAAAGGTGTAGAATTTATTACCGTAAATACGGATGCACAGGCGCTTCATCTGGCCAAGTCCGTTCATAAATTGCAAATTGGCGATAAATTGACCCGCGGTCTTGGTGCAGGTGCAAATCCTGAAGTCGGGAAGAAAGCAGCAGAAGAGTCAAGGGAGACGATTCTGAATACGCTTCGCGGCGCAGATATGGTGTTCGTAACGGCAGGTATGGGCGGCGGTACAGGTACAGGAGCTGCTCCAGTCATTGCGGAAATCGCAAAAGAGGTGGGCGCACTTACGGTTGGTGTGGTGACGCGACCGTTTACTTTCGAAGGACGTAAGCGTTCTTTGCAAGCGGAGCAAGGGATTGCTGCATTGAAAGAGAAAGTAGATACACTTATTATTATCCCGAATGATCGTCTACTTGAGATTGTTGACAAAAAGACTCCGATGCTTGAAGCATTCCGCGAAGCGGATAATGTTCTACGCCAAGGTGTTCAAGGGATCTCTGATTTGATTGCAGTACCAGGACTTATCAATTTGGACTTTGCAGACGTTAAAACGATTATGACTGAACGCGGTTCCGCCCTTATGGGGATCGGGGTAGCTACAGGTGAGAATCGTGCGGCAGAAGCAGCGAAAAAAGCGATCTCTAGTCCTTTGTTGGAAACTTCAATCGAAGGCGCTCGTGGTGTTCTGATGAATATCACAGGCGGTATGAACCTTAGCTTGTACGAAGTGAATGAAGCTGCTGATATCGTGGCATCTGCTTCTGACATTGAGGTAAATATGATTTTCGGTGCTGTTATCGATGAAAAATTAAAAGATGAGATCTTAGTTACGGTTATTGCAACTGGTTTCGAGCATAAAGCGGCTCCGATTCATCAATCTATCAAACGTCCGGTTTCACCAGGACAACCAGAGACGTCAGCACCTGACAATCGCTTAAATAATCTTAAACCATTTGGCGCACAGCCTTCTAATGATCAATTAGATATTCCGACTTTCTTACGAAATCGCGGACGCAATACTGACAAATAATTACATAATAATTGTCTAGAGACCGAAGCCCTACTTGATGTAGAAGCTTCGGTTTTTTGTTGTTCTGTAAGCTTTTCTCCTGTGGACAAGCCCGCGCTAACTGACAAAAAAAGTAGCATCCTACTAGCATGTTTAGACAGACTTTGAACTTGGAATCCAATATACTGATTTAGAACCTTAAAGTTTCGTCACGAAATTGCTAGATAGTGCCCTTCTTGGAGGTGAGGCATGGCATGGTCGTCTATGCGGATCTCATTTTCCTGTTGAACTTTCTGGTGGATGCAGCGTTACTATTGGTCACTGCAAAAACGCGGAAAATAGCGTTCACATGGTGGAGAATTGCACTTTCTGCAGCATTAGGGGCTTCTTATGTCGTTATGATGTTTTTACCAGTTCCAACCTTGCTTTTTACATTTTCTGTGAAATGTATGTTCTGTACAGGTATGATTATGACCGCTTTTGGTTACGGTTCCTTACAAAATTTATTGCGGAATATGGGAACTTTTTTACTCATCAATTTTGCTGTTGCTGGTGGGATGTTCGGCATCCATTATGTGCTTGCCTCTTCCTCGGATGTTATGAAGGGAATCGTATTTACGCAATCTGGTGTCGCCGTATTCCAATTTCAAATCGGCAGCATCTTGTTTGTGGTCCTACTGC
>NZ_JBFTPF010000098.1:0-16774 GCF_056398345.1 Paenibacillus sp. 01T442 | reverse complement strand
GATCTCTTGATCATAGAAATTGGTCCCGAGGAAGGCATTTACTTTCTTAAAAGTCAATCGGATCTGGAGTTTACAGACGTTGAAACATCGCTCAGAAGCCAACTAAGCTTCATGAAAAAAGGAGTAAACGTTAAGGATGCCTATGAAACACTCATTCATGATGCGTTACTTGGCGATAAAACCTACTTTACCCATTGGAATGAAGTGGAATTGTCATGGGAATGGGTACAGCCTATCTTAGACGCTTATCAAGATAATCTGATCCCGCTTCATATCTACCCAGCAGGATCATACGGACCGCAAGAAGCTAATGAATTGCTTGAGAGAGACGGCTTCCATTGGTGGTTCGATTCAAAAAAAGTATCAAATAACGATGCAACCAAAGGAGAGTCCTATACTTATGAATACACCAATTGATCAACTATCCGTGAACACGATTCGAACTTTATCGATCGATGCGATCAACAGAGCAAATTCGGGACATCCTGGACTGCCGATGGGAGCAGCCCCGATGGCCTACGCATTATGGGCAAAACATTTAAAACATAATCCATTCCACGCCAAATGGTTTAATCGCGATCGATTCGTTTTGTCCGCGGGACACGGCTCAGCACTTCTCTATAGTTTGCTGCATGTATCGGGGTATCAGGTGTCGATAGATGATCTAAAACAATTTCGTAAACTTGAAAGTAAAACGCCAGGCCATCCGGAATATGGGCATACAGATGGTGTTGACGCAACGACAGGTCCTTTAGGACAAGGGATTGCGATGGCTGTAGGGATGGCAATGGCTGAAGCGCATTTGGCCGCGAAATTTAACAAAGATACCTTCCCGGTCATTGACCATTATACGTATGCACTTGTTGGAGACGGCTGCCTGATGGAGGGCATCTCCTACGAAGCGATGTCGATGGCTGGACATATGAAGCTGGATAAATTGATCGTTTTATATGATTCCAATGATATTTCCTTAGATGGGGCTCTTAATGTTTCATATTCCGATCAGGCAAAGTTACGAGCAGAGTCTGCGAATTGGCAATACTTGCGAGTTGAGGATGGCAATGATATCGCGGAAATCACGAAAGCGATCGAACTTGCAAAGCAAGATACCACGAGACCTGCTTTAATCGAAATACGAACGATCATTGGGTATGGAAGCCCTAAAGTTGCAGGAACGAATAAAGCACATGGTAACCCACTCGGGGCCGAAGAAGCCAAAGCGACAAAAGAATTCTACGGTTGGCAGCATGATGAATTCACTGTTCCTGACGATGTTCAGTCTCACTTTGATCATTTGAAGCTTCTCGGACATGCTAAGGAAGATGAATGGAATCAACTGATCGTTTCATATAAAACGTCGTATCCAGAACTTGGACTAGAACTTGAGAATGCCATAGAAGGGAAAGTCCTGATTGAAACTTCGGATATTCTGACATTTGATGAATCGAAAACCATATCCACTCGTGTAGCTAGTGGGAACGCGATTAATCATTTTCTGAAACATGTACCTTCTTTGTTCGGTGGAAGCGCCGATTTATCGCATTCGACGATGACAGATATCATTGGAGAAAAAACTTTCGGCGCAGGCTCCTATGAAGGACGAAATGTATATTTCGGGGTACGTGAGCACGCGATGGGTGCGGCAGGTAACGGCATGGCCTTGCATGGCGGCGTTATCCCTTTTGTAAGTACTTTCTTCGTTTTTAGTGATTATCTGCGACCGTCCATTCGATTGGCTGCCTTGCAGAAACTGCCAATTATTTATGTATTCACGCATGATTCGATTGCAGTTGGCGAGGATGGCCCGACACATGAGCCTGTCGAGCACTTGGCTGCTCTGAGGACGATTCCCGGCCTAACAGTTATTCGGCCGAGTGACGCCAACGAGACAGCGAGCGCATGGGCGTATGCTTTGCAGAACAAKAATGGGCCGGTAGCACTTGTGCTAAGTAGACAAAACCTTCCCGTTTACAGTGCAACGAAAGCAAATTTGGTAGAGGTGAAGAAGGGTGCTTACATTTTGACGGAAACCAACGATCGTCCAGATCTGATTCTGATCAGTACCGGATCCGAAGTTTCCTTGGCTGTGAATGCGAAACGAGAGTTAGAGAAGGATCAACTATCTGTCAGAGTCGTAGCCATGCCTAGTATGGAAATTTTTGAACGTCAGACAGCTGCTTATAAAGAAACCGTTCTTCCTGCTTCCGTCACCAAACGCATATCAATTGAAGCTGGTATTTCAATGGGGTGGGAGCGTTATGTTGGTCCGCAAGGACAAATGATCGCGATCCAAACTTTTGGTGCATCGGGCTCAGGACCTGATGTCATGGCATATTTCGGATTCTCTGTAGATAACGTCGTTCATTTATCGAAAGAGCTTCTAAGTCATTCGTAATGACCAACTGGCTCACAGTTCAAAAACTAACTTAAATTTATGGAGGTAATTTATTATGAAACTTTTCATCGACAGCGCAAATGTAGCGGATATCAAGAAAGCATATAAAGTTGGAGTTCTGTCTGGAGTGACGACTAACCCATCCTTGGTAGCCAAAGAAGGCGTGAAATTCGAGGATCGCATCGAAGAAATTTTGAAATTAGTGCCTAAAGTCGAATCCGTATCGGCAGAAGTTACGCCAGATGCCGAAACGGCTGAAGAAATGATTGCTCAAGCGGAAGAGCTTATCAAGATTAACAATTACGATAAGAACATTACGATTAAATTACCAATGACATTGGATGGCTTAGAAGCTTGCCGTTATTTAACCGATAAGGGTATCAAAACAAACGTGACTTTGATCTTCACCGTAAATCAAGCCTTATTGGCTGCTCGAGCTGGTGCTACCTATGTTTCGCCATTCTTAGGTCGTCTTGATGATATATCCGAAGACGGCGTACAACTCGTCGTCAAGATTGCTGAGCTATTCCGAATTCATAACTTAGATGCACAAATCATCGCCGCATCTGTTCGTCATCCCGATCATGTCACACGTGTAGCCATGGCAGGCGCACATATTGCAACGGTGCCGTTCAGCGTCATTGAACAAATTTCCAAGCATCCCTTAACGGATCAAGGGCTTGAGAAATTCGCGGCAGATTGGAAAAAAGCAGTTAAAGGCTGATTAGACATCAGATCATTCGGGGAGGTACTAACAATGAATAAACAGCAAATTGGCGTCGTTGGATTAGCCGTAATGGGGAAGAACTTAGCTTTGAATATTGAAAGTAAAGGCTTCTCGGTAGCTTTGTATAACCGTTCTCCCGAGAAAACGAAGGAGTTAGTGGAGGAAGCGCAAGGCAAGAATTTTATTGGCACGTATAGTATGGAAGAATTCGTCCAATCGCTTGAAACGCCACGTAAAATATTAATTATGGTAAAAGCGGGAAAACCAACAGATGATACTATTGATCAGCTTGTCCCTTACCTTAGTCAAGGGGATATACTCATCGACGGTGGCAATGCCTTTTTCCCTGATACACAAAGAAGAAATAAGGATCTACAAGCGAAAGGATTCCGCTTTATTGGTGCAGGTGTTTCAGGCGGTGAGGAGGGAGCCCTGAATGGTCCGGCGATTATGCCAGGCGGCCAAAAGGACGCGTATGAACTTGTTGAGCCTATCTTGACTRCAATTTCGGCAAAGGTGAATGGCGATCCGTGCTCGACGTATATCGGAGAAGATGGGGCTGGTCATTATGTCAAAATGGTACACAATGGGATCGAATACGGAGACATGCAGCTCATAGGCGAAGCGTATCACTTGCTAAAGGATGTACTGAACTTAACTACTAGTGAGCTTCATGAGATTTTCACCGAATGGAACAATGGTGAGCTGGATAGTTATTTAATGGAAATCACGGCTGACATTTTCTCGAAGATAGATCCGGATACAGGCAAACCGATGGTAGATGTCATTCTCGATTCGGCCGGACAAAAAGGTACCGGAAAATGGACAAGTCAAAGTGCATTGGATTTAGGGGTTCCATTGTCCATTATTACTGAATCCGTGTTCGCGCGGTTCATCTCGGCTATGAAAGAAGAACGTGTAGCGGCGAGCAAACGACTTAGTGGACCAGCGGTATCAAGCTTTGATGGAGAACCTAAGGCGTTCATCGAAGCCGTTCGCCAAGCTTTGTACGCCAGTAAAATTGCTTCCTATGCACAAGGCTTTGCTCAAATGAGAGCTGCTTCCGATGAATATAATTGGAATCTGAACTATGGCAGCATTGCGATGATTTTCCGCGGAGGCTGTATTATTCGTGCAAGATTTTTACAAAATATAAAAGACGCTTATGATCGGGATCCAGCTCTGAAAAACCTTTTATTAGATGGATATTTCGGTGAAATCGTTACTAACTATCAAGGTGCTTGGAGAAAAGTAATTGCGATTGCCGTAACGAGAGGGATACCCATTCCAGGGTTTGCTTCCGCTCTAGCATATTACGACAGCTATCGTACAGAGCGATTGCCGGCTAATTTGCTACAAGCGCAAAGAGATTATTTTGGAGCGCATACGTTCGAGCGAATTGATAAAGAGGGAAGTTATCATTTTCAATGGATGGAAAATAACGAAGAATAAATTTAAGGTTTAAAACAGAATTACCGTTTAGCCGCGTATTTGGTATGAGGGAATACCAAATACGCGGCTTTTTGTTGTGCAACTTAAGCACTGAGAATGACTTGATTCACCAACCTCGCGGAGTACACTAACTAGACGATTTAAGCCTTCCGTGCTTTCAACATCATGTAGCTTCCCTCGAAGCTGAGTAGTTTGCCGTTCTCGCTACGGACCTTAAGCTGCTGCCGATCCGCTTCTGGCAAGTTTAGCATGATTTGGGCTAGCGACATTATGAGAAGCGTTAGCTCCAAATTGGGCTTTCACCTGTTCCTTCGTATCCATTTCATCAATCCCCAAATGTTTCATTGTTTGAAACTGAGTTTCTAAAAATGAACTTACAATGCAAACATACCATGCTTAAATACGAGTTCTAGTACATTCTCAAATATAGAGGAGGGAGGATTGGGTTTAAGGTTGTTTTTTGACTGTTGTGTTGGTTATTGTATTATGGATATTAGAACGAGTGCCTCGATGGTTGATTTATAAAATAAAACAAAGGAGGATAACATGGCCTGGAGCAAATTGAAACAACAACTGGAGAGCTTTCTCAGTCCAGCGCTATTTGGAAGGGTCGAATACCTTTCAACGAGCTACCGCTATTTACCAGATAAAGCGGGACTTTGTTATATTGCGGTAGATAAAAAGAACGTACTCAACATGAGTAATACCTTAATCAGATGGTATCAGACGGAGTTGGAAATTAAGAATGATTCAGATATCCAGATTCCTATTAACAATGAAGAAATCGAAGCAGTTAGAAAAGATACGAAAGGGAGTGTTCCGGAGGATCGTTTAAAAGTAATAGCAAGAAGTAGAAAAATATCGGAATATGCAAAAGAGCTTTTGTTAGCACAGTCATCATTAAGTAAATCAAATTTCGTCGTCATAGCTAATAAGTTTTTATCCAGTTCAATAGAGGAAAGTATAGAGAGCAATGATATCTTATTGAATATTCTAGCTTTGGTTGACAGACGAGTTGGAAAAAAGCGAATTTTAAACATGACCGAGAAGATGAAGTTGAAGCATCCAATTGTACAGTATTTCTTTGAACTAAGACTTCGTACATATGAAAATTAATAACTCACTTTCCTCCAAACGGGAGGGCAAAGGTACCATCAATCTATTCACCGTCGAAGAGGACTCCGAAAGGAGTTCTTTTCTTCAATCGCCTGTCAAACGTTCCGCACCGCAATACTTGTATCCAGGCCTCAAAGACAATATTGAAATAGTTATGGAAGGATTAAAACAGCAAAAAGAAGATTATCGCTGTAAAGATTCAGGACATTCCTAGGGATGTCCTGATTTTTTTTGAATCGCAAACACAGTTTCCTCATCTGTTTTTAATCTTGCTTTAGTAAGCTTGCAACCAGATTAAAATAATGATTGAAGGAGTTACTTATGAATTTAGCTCAATTAGACTACCAATGGTTTCAAACGATTAATCACTTTGCCGATAGGTGCTCTGCGTTGAATCCTCTGGTCGCATTCTTTGCCAACAATTTAGATTATGTATTCTACTTAGGCGTTATTGTTTATTGGTTTATTCGAACCCAGGATAATCGGAAAATGGTAGTGAATACGCTCCTTTCAGCCGGCATAGCATTAGGAGTCAATAACATTATTGGTGCGATTTATCATCGGGATCGTCCGTTCGTGGCTCATCATGTCATCCAATTAGTTCAACACGATGCATCAGCTTCTTTTCCCAGTAATCATGCAGCTGCAGCTTTTGCGGTAGCGTCCTCCATTTGGCTTTGGCGCCGAAAAGAAGGACGGATTTGGTTCGTTCTTGCCGCGATCATCGGATTTTCCCGGATATGGTCTGGGATTCACTATCCATTGGATATAGTAGGAGGCGCGATTTCTGGTACTGTCATAGGAATCATCGTTAATAAGACTATGCGTCAGCGAGTGTTGGAAGAGTTTTCGGTTTCCTTCATCCGTCTTTATGAATTCATTGAACATAAGGTATGGAAACCTTAACAGACTAACTTAAGAATAACTTAATATTTAGTTCTTAGATAAGTCCACAATAACTTAAATATAATAATTATTATGATGAGATTAATTTTCGAAATATTTGTAATACCGAAGTACCAGGCAGTGTAAACTAACATAATACAACTTATTTTTCTGAAAAAGTATTGCCTTTATCAGTTATCGTATAATTGATCTCTCTCTAGAAAGAATGTGATTGGCTTGCAACCATTGTTATGGAGCATTTTCTTAGTATTGCTTCTATATACAATTTTGCCTACTCTAACAGTTCGTTTACTTGGTTTATGGGTGTACAAAAAGAAAGTGACCAGGGACGGCATAGCACTAACCTTTGACGATGGTCCTGATCCRGATTTTACACCGCAATTGTTGGATATTCTCTCCAAATATCAGATCATAGCTACTTTCTTTGTACTTGGGTCTAAAGCAGAGAAGTATCCAGAGCTCATCCAACGTATTCACCACGAAGGTCATCTGATTGGCATTCATAATTATGTCCATTGGACGAACGCATTTATGACACCACAAAAAGTTCGAAAGCAATTGAAAGATTCTGTAGCGGCGATTGAGAACATTATTGGGGTAACACCGATATATTATCGTCCTCCTTGGGGTATAATTAATATCTTTGACTTATTTTTAGTACATCGATTTCGTTTGGTCTTCTGGTCATTAATGGTCAAAGATTGGAGAAGCCATGGAGGCACTGAGCGAATAAAATCAAAGTTACTTGCCAAACTACAATCCAATCATATTATCGTGCTTCATGACAGTGGGCAGACTTTTGGGGCGAATAGAGATGCTCCTCATTATATGTTGGATGCCCTCGATGCTTTCCTTGAAATCTGCACACAGAGAAGGGTTACCTTTCTACGCATAGATACTTATTTGCATTTACTTCAATTTAAAAAGCGAGCACCTGGTCGGCGTACAAAGAAATTTCTCATTTTCATCTGGTTAAAATGGGAGCGTGTTTTCCATTGGCTATTCAATATTCGGCCAATTGACGTGGATAATCAAATTTTCTATAGCCGTGTACGCAAATATCACGGGAAAACGATCCAATTGGGAAGTGGGGAAGAGCTGAATTCCGGAGATCTGGTTATTGAACTTCATTTTAATAATGAGAAACTACATCAATTGATTACCGAATCTGACTCTTTGTTTCAACTTGCTGTACAAATGAAACAGGCTGTAAAGAGCTTTATGCCCACGCTCACACAACATGTTCAATTCATACCTGAAAAGGTTAAAGCAATTTACGGAATCACTATGATACATAGAGGTTCTAAACAATTAGGTTTTACCTTGACAGAACTACCAAAAGGTATATTTAGCAGAGTTACACAGTTTTATTTAAAGTTGTTACTATACCTTCTGCATCCAAACGGAAGAGATCGAKTAAAAATGAAAAGTGAACTATTGTCTCCGAGAATTGCCACTATTTCTACGCAGGAGCTCTATAAGAAGTACGCGGGTTCTGTGGAACTAATAGCAATCTCGGAACATGCGCTTCCGATCAGTTAGGATGATTTGTATCAAACAGACAGGGTCCAATAGCTTTGCTTTAATGAGGCAGGTACTGGTCACATGGTATCTGCTTTTTGGTATGCGGAGAAATGTTGACAGGCGCTTCTAGAGCTATGCCATGGCATCCTGAGGGAAAAAGCGCTGAATCAGAAGGTTGTTCTCGCATTAGACACCTTCGAGGACATGACAGCGCTGCCGAAGCTTACGGGGGMGATTACTTTTGAACGCGTATCGTTTCGCTATCATTCCAACGGGAAGAATATTCTGCAGAACATTACGTTCKACATGGCACCAGGCCAAACGACTGTAACTGTCGGTCGAAGCGGGTCAGGAAAATCGACCTTGGCGAATTTACTGCTTAAGCTATATGCGCCAAGCATGAGCAGCTAATGCTGGAAAAAGGTCTTTATTACATGCTCGTTAGTCAGCCGTTAGAATAAGCGGAACTGAAAGTTAATTGAAGGTACTCCATACAACGATAATTAATAGGTGGGGATATTGACGAATTTGTTCCAAATCCCGATCCAAGAAAATGAGGCTTTTTGTGACGGAAATTACGTCCAAAGAGCTTTTTCACGATTACCCGGTTAGATGTTAAATCTAAGACGTAATTCAGCCATCAGAGCCTCAGCTTGCTGTGGATCTTCATTCAGCAGTTTCCTGTATGTCAGCATCCAATTCAACGTTACATGCATATGATCGTATTCGTCCTTCCTGCGCTCGATCTCATTGATCTTCTGAAGAATCCATTCTATTACTTCTTGGTTCGTGCGAGTAAAGCTCAAGCCTATCCAGGCTTGGGCTTTTTGGCGGTACCGAGGGTGCCCAACTTACAAGCATTTTGCTTTTCTATCGCATATGGTGTAACCATGAAAGGAGTGGCTGGATTGATACAAATTACAATCGCAGCAGTCGGGGATTTGTTGATGAAAAAGCAGATGATCGCCTCGGCCGCACGTGAAGGCGGATTCGTCCCTATATTTTCAAAAGTGAAACCCTATCTGCGGAAATCCGATTTAACTATTGGTAATCTGGAGACGACCTTTTCCGGCAACAATTTCCGCGAAGAGCCCGGAAAACTGTTGTTCAACTCCCCGGACAAATTCGCTGCTGCGCTCCGGAACTTGGGCTTCAATGTATTAGGAACAGCCAATAACCATTGTATGGACGGGAAACTATCCGGTTTGAGGCGGACATTAAACGTCCTCGATCGACACGGTCTGCGACATACTGGCACGTATCGCTCCTCTCGGGATGCCCGCCAGAAACTGATTGTTAACGTAAAGGGAATAAAAATTGGAATATTGGCTTATACGAAAGGAACGAACGGGATCCTAGTCCCGGAGCCGTGGTTAGTTAATCGACTAGATCAGAAAAAAATAATAGCGGACGTCCGCAGCTTGAAGAGTAGAACAGATTTTATCATCGCCTGTCTACATTTCGGGAAAGAATTTCGAACTTATCCCGACCGCAACCAAATCCAGCTCATGCAGGTGTTGTTTAAAAATGGTGTGAATGTAGTGTTGGGAGCGCATCCACATGTACTGCATCCGGTAAGAATGTTTAAGGTGAAAGACATCGACGGACTCACTAGAAATCGGGTAGCGGCGTCCTCTCTAGGGAATTTCGTCTCCACCGAAATTCCCCGGCATACCGCTAGACTGCGAGGAACAATCTTGATGCTAACCTTAACGAAAAATGCAAAAGGGATAACGGATGTGTTGAAAATATCATCTGTGCCAACCCGCATTTTGCAAAAAGTAGGGAAGAAAAAAGTATATCGGGTTGTGCCGAATTAAGGCTCGCACATTGAAGGGAAATCATCAAGTAGCTATCCAAGTGGATTGGTTGTCTTACCTCAAGTAACGTGCAGAATAGCGTGGTGACGTGAGGAAGCAGTTAAGTTAAAGCCGTACGCGTGGAAAGAGGTAAGGGGAATATCCCCATACCTCTTGATGTATTTTTAACTAACAAGTATTCCTCTTATTGCACCAGCGATCACAAAAACCCATGGAGGCAATATCCAAAATACGAGCAAAATAAATAAAATAGCAGCTAAAGCAAACAAGCAACCTTCGTTGCCGTTGAGATCCATTCGGAATTGGCTAGTTATGCGCAAGAGTTTAGCTGGCATGAGCGGTTAAGCGCCTCAGAGAACTTGGATGAAATTAAGAAGTTGCTTATCCATATTATGGATAGTTGGAGAAACGTAGTCATGGCAGCGATCGTTCGGATTTAATCCTACTTGGGGCGAGCATAGTTTTAGGCAAGCGATTACTCGTTTAACGAGATATTACAATCGCTTCTTGAGTGAAACTGAATACAACTTGTATTTATCAGCCGCTGAGCAAATATCCTCATGGATGGTTACTCTTCATAAAGATAGAAATATAAAGTCCTAGAATTGTATGTGCTATATCATAAAGGAAATATCCAAACCCACATCTTCCAAAATCGATCGGATGGGGCTCCCGCACAAAGAGAGTTAGTCATCAAGGGTTACGAGAGTATTAGGAAACTAGAAGGTAATTGGTTTACAGTGTTAGAAGGGTTTGCGGTGATGGTGATGATTGAAAATTATTGTCACCATGCCCCTGATCCTAGGGAAACCGAGGGACTGAAAGCAGAACAACCATACGCCCTAGCTATTATAAACAATTACTTAAATGGAGAGCCATTTCTCTTTAATGCTATTGAAGTTAAAACTAACTTCTTTGAATGACGATTACTCCTGATCAATTGGATGCAGGATTTGATCCTGATATAGATCAATAAATAGTTTACCTTGCGTTCCTCTGATAGCGTAACAGACTTCTTCTGCTGTAACACCGAGCTGCTGTAGCTGCTTTGATAGCCATTCTTTCGATAAACCAATTTGCTGTAAATTATCTGCCATAATCTTTCCATCCATAACTAGTTCAACAGGAAACTGGATCTTTGTTGTGTTTGGCAAATGCAAATCCTTTTGTATAAGGGGACGATATTCTGGCTTTTTGAGCACCGATAGTTTCCCGTTAAGCTCTAAGATGGCATATTGTACTTCTTCGATATCAAAAATGTCCTTTTCTCGCAATTCTTGATTTAAAGTGTCGAGTGTAAATTGAATTTTTCTTAAGTTCTGTTCCAAAATTTTTCCATTTTCGATTACGACTGTCGGTTTTCCGGCAAACCATTTTCTGATTTTGCGGCTCTTCAAGGAAATAACAGAGATGAGATAGGCTATGCCACTGAAGATCAAAAAAGAAGTGATAAGATTCCAAGTCTTCAAGTGAGTATTAAAGGCTAAATTACCGATTATGGCCCCTAGAGTGATTGAAGCTACAAAATCATTGTAAGTCATTCGCGCTATCGTGTGTTTTCCGAGAACTCGCGTGATTAACATAATAAGTACGAAAGCAACCACCGTCCGGAGAATTGTTTCCAACAACATATCAACTATCCTCCCATGCTCATATGAGTACGTTGTTATTTTTTCATTTCCTAGAAAAAAAATACACGAGGACAATAATAATTTATTAAAGGATATTCGATCCATATAATGGAAGACTAGACAACATACCGATCAATCATACTAGGATCAAATCCTTTTAAGGGGGATGTATCCATGTATAAGAAACGTTTAGAATTCAAGGCAATTGTAGCTTTTCTTATTTTAGCAACGCTTACTTGTTGTCAGAATCCAACAGATCACGCAATGTATGTTTCACATCCTGTTTTAAGTGATCCGCAATGGCCCAAAAATGCCTATTTGACCTTTGATGACGGGCCTTCTGAGAATACAGAACGAATCTTACAAATTTTACGCAGATATAACGTTCATGCAACATTTTTTGTGATCGGAAATTCATCTCTCGAGGGAAAACGGTTATATCGACTTATCCATGCAGATGGACATGTCATTGGTAACCATACCTACACACATAACTATCATTCTCTTTATGAATCCGTTCAGGCGTTCTCCAAAGATACAGAGCGGCTCGAAAGGCTGTTGGAGCAAACGATCGGTGTAAGGTCGAACTTGCTCCGTTATCCAGGTGGATCTAATAATCTTGTTAGCCGACATTTCGGGGGCCCCAATATTATGCCGCGCATAATAAATGAAATGAGTAGGGAGGGCTACGATTATATGGATTGGAATGTGAGTTCCACCGATGCAGCTAGGACCGTTCAACCAAAGAATGAGATCATCGATGCTGTACTAAGTGCTAGTAAAAATAAGAAAGAAGCTATTATATTGATGCACGATGTCAAAGTGAAAACAACAACGGTCGAGGCTTTACCTACGATCATTGAAGGTTTGCTTAAGCAAGGATTTCATTTTAAAGTGTTAAGTAAGGACTCTTTTCATTATCAATTTCAGTAGCGTTTACTTATCCTTTGAATTGTTGTGATTTGAACGTTCAATTACTTTAGAACTTTAAGCAGACTGGCATACCTTAAGAATAAGTCTTCGAACTACGGGAATCATACCCACATTCACACTAGTTTTTTGTTGCTCTATAGCCCCTTTGAGTTTAATAGTGGCGAACTCGGCAACGGAAGTATCGAGGACGTGTCGGAATTGACCTTAAATGCAATAAAAAAATGGCCTTTAATTGAACAGGCCATTTTTTAACGAGTTACTGTTTGTTGGAAATAACTTTATCAAGGAACTTATTTGCGTCACTATTAAATTTCCATACAACACCAAATTTATCAGCTAACATCCCGAAGCAGGAAGACCAAGGCACCTCTGATAACGGCATGATAACATAACCACCTACAGACAAATTAGAAAAGTAATTTTCCAATGTTTGTTTATCATCAATAACGATACTAATTAGTATATTGTTTCCTTTAACTAACTCGCCAGTTACACCCTTCATTGAAGGCAGAAGATCTGACATCATGACTTTTCCACCTGCAAATTCGATTGAAGCTTCCATGATCATATTTAATTCATTTTCTGGCAATGGATAGTTTGGATCTTGGGGGAAATCGCTGAATTTTACCTTTTTCACCTCGATCGCATGTAAAGCCTCCGAATAAAATTCAATCGCTTGTTCTGCGATTCCATCAAAGTTTAAATATGTAATAGCTGACATAAAATATTACCTCCTTCTTGTGATAAATGTAGTATAATCCACAAAAGGTGACAGCAGTATGTCACTGTTCTTCGATGAAGTAGAGAAGAAGAGKGGGAAGTATGGACAAGGTTGAGAGATTAATTTCTATAATCATGATTTTGCTGAAAAAAAATGTCGTTACTGCAAATGAATTCGCACAATTATTTAACGTTTCCAAAAGGATGATTCTTCGTGATATGGAAACACTGAGTTTATCAAACATCCCGATCTATTCTATCAATGGAATCAATGGCGGATATTGTATGATGGATGAATACAAGGTTGATAAACGCCTTTTAAGCAACTCCGACTTGGAGAATATATTGACTGCGCTCGGCGGATTGGAACAAATTCTAGTTAGCAAAGAAGTTGAAGTGACTATAAAAAAAATAGAAGCCATGGTTAATCCATTGACTCCGAAAGGTTCAATCCATCTGTCTTTTTATGAGTGGGAGGGCCGGTCTGAAATTCTTCAAACCTTGAAATTATGCCAAGAATCGATATTAAAGAGAAAGTTAGTTTCATTTGATTACATAGATAAAAATGGCACCACTACAAATAGAATTGTGGAGCCATACTTGCTTCATTTTAGCGAAGCTAGCTGGTACTTGAAGGGATTCTGTTTACATCGTCAGAGATATAGAACATTTAAATTATCCAGGATCGATCATTTTCATATGGATGAAAACACATTTAACCCTAGAGTTTATTCATTGGAACAAGAACATGATGCAAGTTATCAACCGCAACTAGTCGCTATTAAGGCGTTGATTTCGCCTAGCATAAAAGATCAATTCATTGAAAGGTACGGTCGAAAGAGTATTGAAAACTATAGTTCTGACTATTTCTTAGCCACCATCCATGTTCCTCAGAATAGTATTGGCTTTCAATTCTTAGCAAGCCTCGGTACAAATATAGAAATCTTAGAGCCCAAAAAATATGTTGAAGAATTTCGTAATTATTTAAATAGAATGTTGGAGAAATATTCGTATTTGTTGAATGATTAAAAGGCTTATGGTTGGTAATCGCTGCGTTAACGGATAGATGAGAGTTCAAAGAAGGTAACGGCACTCTAAAAGGTGGATTGAGTTAACAAAGAKGGAGCACTGCTGCGGCAGTTGCTCCCTGTATGCATTGGAGAATTTAATCCTTCCCGAGATTTCGCATAATATTCTTCCAAACTGGCTATTAATGCGTTAAGATACTTCATTGGTTCTCTTGTCACCAGACAAATTACTCGATAGAATGTGAAGCCGCTACCGGAATTGCGGCCTTACTATATTGAATACCGCGCTGCCCGTACGCAAGCTTACATGGCTCATATGACCAGCTTTATTTTCGAAGGCGTATTAGAGATATTTCCGGAGCTGCAGGTAGCGTTTATCGAAGGCGGCGTTTCTGGGTCGCTCCTTACTTGATTAAACTTCTACCTTGCCTTCTCCTTCCGCGACATCGGCTGCAGGCTCAAGTGATTCATCAAGCTTCTGAGCTGCCAGGATGGTGACAAGTATTGCTTCCGGAACTGTTAAAATATCTACATCATTACCCGCAACCAAGTCGGAAACATGCAATTTGTCGCCTATGCTCAGCTTGCTGATATCCACATCCAATGAACTTGGCAGCTTATTTGGCATACAGCKAATCAGGACCTCATGCATCTCAATCTGCAGCATGCCGCCTTCTTTGGTGCCGAGGGGCTCTCCGCTGAAATGAACGGCCACAGCAGTCTCAAGCTTCTTTTTCATATTAATTTGCAGAAAATCGATATGCATCAATTGTCCGCTTAAACTGTCCTTTTGAACTTGATGAATCATCACGGGATGCTTTTTTTTGGAAGGCAGGACGACTTCCAGAATCGCGTGCGCATTGCTTTTAAGTGCGGAGCGGATTACTTTCTCCTCAACAGCTACATGCTCGTTTTTCATTCTGCTGCTGTATACGACTGCCGGAATYTGCCCTTGCTTTCTCATCTGTTTTAATTTACAGGTACGGTCTAATAGTTGAATAGAATTACTCATTACGAACACCTCCTGAACGATTATAAAAGCAGCTAAAAGCCCTATTATTACATACCCAATCCAGAGAAAGCTCAAACATCACCTTTTATTGGATTGCAGAATCTAAATACGTAGATGGTTTTCAGTTGCAATCCTTTCGGTAATCGTCTGGAGTTTCTTGAGTTAAACTAACGAGAAAGTATAGTTCAATCCCGACATGAAGGCAGCCGGACACGATCGGCTGCTTTTGTCTTTGAGGGACGGTCAGTTTAGTGCAACAAAAGCTCTAAATTCCCTTACTGGGTACAATCTGGATTCAGAAGAATGAAATTTAAGGAAAATTTAATAAATACCCTCCTTTTTATTAAACAGTTTTCTATATTCTTATATGTAGCTTTCTTAACTTATCCAGAAATAGGTGATTTATTATTGAGAATATCCTCGGAGGATCGCAATTAGCTTTCATGTTGAAAAGAATAATTAAAGGGCTGGATTTCATTATTTTGTCGCTGCTGCTCATCTTAATGATCATTAGTATATTCTGCATCTACAGCGCAACACTGACTGAGCCAGATTTTTCCCAATCATATATTAAAATGATGTATTTTTACGGTCTAGGATTTATGGTCTTATTTATAATGCTATTTTTTAACTATAAACTCTTATTGCGCTATTCGCCGATATATTATTTCATTGGGGTAGGATTGCTGGTCTTATTATTTTTTAAAGGGGATACACTCAACAATGCTCAGGGGTGGTTCATTCTTCCTGGTGGGATTGGCTTTCAACCGGCAGAGCTGTGTAAGCTCATTTTAATCTTGTTTTTATCATATTTTCTATCCAAAAGAGAAGTCGAGACGCATAGGCTGTTCAAGGAAATACTGCCTATGGGTGTTATAACATTAGTTCCTTTTCTCTTAGTTCTAATGCAACCAGATCTCGGTAATTCCATTGCGTATTTGGTTATTTTTATTGTGGTCTGCTGGTTCGGGCATATTAACTACAAGCATGCCTGGATAGGCCTAGTAATTATGATAGTCGTAATCGGAAGCTCCCTCTGGAGCTATATCGAATACCATGTGGAAGTAAAGCAATTCTTGGCATCCAAACATAAAGAGTACTGGTTGGATAGGGTGGATGCCGTCCTTTTGCCAGAGCAAGCTTCTGAAAAAGCAACTTATCACATGAAACAATCGGTCAAAGCAATCGGATCAGGCTCGTTAGAAGGAGATGGCTATCTGCATGGAACTTCGGTCCAGAGTGGTCAGGTTCCATATACCTATGCAGATTCCATATTCGTTGTAGTGGGAGAAGAATTTGGATTTGTTGGCGCATCTGCGTTACTCTTCCTTTATTTTCTTCTCATTTATCGAATGATCACTATCGCACTTAACATTCGAAGCCAAACAGGCATTTATATCATTGGTGGAATTTCTGCTATGTTTTTGTTTCAAGTTTTCGAAAACATCGGGATGCTGATCGGTATCATGCCGATTACGGGAATCACCCTTCCTTTTATAAGCTATGGAGG
>NZ_JBFTPF010000097.1:0-16919 GCF_056398345.1 Paenibacillus sp. 01T442 | reverse complement strand
GGCCTATCGTTCGTTTAACGGCACCACTGCAAGAAGATGGTTCAGTTGTCGKGGCCGTTGAGGTTATTTTCGACTCCTCGGAAGAGGAATTGCTGCTCAAACAAAGAACGAAACTGATTCTGTTCGTTGGACTCACCATCGCAATTATATTATCGATCTTATTATGGCTTATTCTGCGAGTCATTGTTATCCGGCCTTTAAGCCGGTTGCGTGAAGCGGCTGTCATTGTGAAACAAGGTGGAGAATTGCCAAAATTGCATTTCAAAGCTTCACCAGAAATTGCCGAGGTTTCTGATGCTTTCAATGATATGGTCAGCAATTTGGATGAACGCTATCAGGAGCTGCAGCATGTTCTGAATACCTTGCAAGTTACACAAGATCAGCTTGTTCATTCGGAGAAAATGGGGGCACTAGGTAATTTAGTTGCAGGCGTGTCGCATGAAATTAACACCCCAATTGGTATTGGTGTAACGGCTATCAGTTACTTGGATCAGAAATTGAAAGAGTTTCAAGCATTATATGAAGCAGGGAAAATGAAGAAATCCGATTTGGAGCAATTTCTATCTATTTCCCATGAGAGCATTGTGATGGTTCAAACTAACTTGGAACGAGCTTCTTCTTTAGTTAAAAGCTTCAAGCAAATTTCAGTGGATCAAAGTGTAGAGATCAAGCGAACCTTCCTATTTAAAGAATATGTGGAGGGGATTATCGCAAGTTTGAAGCCTGCTCTTAAGAAAACACATATACAACTCGACGTTTACTGCGATGATCAACTTCAATTGTATACGTACCCGGGTGCGTTATCTCAAATTATTACGAATTTAGTGATGAATTCCCTGCATCATGCTTACGATACTGATGATGAAGGATGCTTAAGTATCCGAGTACTAGACTATCCCGATCATGTCATGCTGGCCTACTCTGATGATGGGAAAGGGATGTCAGAGGATGTGTTGGATCATATTTTTGATCCATTCTTTACAACCAGCCGCGGACAAGGCGGGACAGGCTTAGGGATGAATATCGTGTATAACCTTGTGACGGAATCGTTAAATGGTACGATTCAATGCTCAAGCGTACGAGGACAGGGCAGTTTATTTGCAATTACAATCCCTAAAGAGGAGGAAGCTGAGATATGACAAATGAAGTGGAGTCTGTCGATCAGGATGAGCTTCTTTTTGCTGCTGAGGAAGATAGCATTGCAGCAAATCTAAGGACTGTGGAACAAGACCCGTGGATCGTACTTATTGTCGATGATGAGAAGCAAATACACCAAGTAACGAAAATGGTGTTACAGGATCTTGAATTTGCCGGCAGAAAACTAGCGTTTCATAGTGCCTATTCGGCTTTGGAAGCGAAACAACTTTTGAAAGAACAGCCGGATACGGCCCTTATATTATTAGATGTCGTTATGGAATACGAAGACGCAGGTTTGCAAATTGTTAAATACATACGCGAAGAACTGAATAACCAAGCTGTACGTATTATTTTGCGAACTGGCCAGCCAGGACAAGCGCCTGAGCGAACAGTTATCATGGATTATGATATCAATGATTATAAAGAAAAGACGGAGTTAACCTCGCAGAAACTGTTTACTACGGTAGTCACGGCACTGCGTTCTYTCCGTGATATCAAAACCATTGAGAAAAGTAGAATTGGCCTGGAAGAAATTATTAAGTCTTCCGCGACTTTGTTTGAATTACAGTCCATGAAGAAATTTGCGTCAGGTGTACTGACCCAAATGACCTCTATCGTTAATTTACATAAGAATGCGATACATTGTAGTTTTGCGGTGACGAAAGGGATCGAGGACATTTACATTCTTGCGGCTAGCGGCGATTATGCGGCGAATCAAGATGCAAGAGCACGGGATGTGGTTCCCGTGGATGTTCTTGAGGAAATTGAATTGGCTTTCCATACGCGTAAAAGCAGTTTTGCTGCGGATCGTTTCATCATCTATTTTCAGAGTAAGATGGGGATGGAGAACGTGATTTACATGAACGGGTTTAACGCGCTGAGTGAATGGGAGCATTACCTCGTGGATATTTATTGCGCG
This sequence comes from Paenibacillus sp. 01T442, assembly GCF_056398345.1. NCBI lineage: Bacteria > Bacillati > Bacillota > Bacilli > Caryophanales > Paenibacillaceae > Paenibacillus > Paenibacillus sp. 01T442. The sequence continues at coordinate 14,863 of NZ_JBFTPF010000097.1, read as the reverse complement.
AACGTTTCGGTTGCTTTTGAGAATATTTATTTGAACAATGAGCTTGAGAGTACGCAACAGGAAATCATTTATACCATGGGCGAGATCACGGAAACGCGTTCGCAGGAAACCGGTCATCACGTAAAGCGAGTGGCCGAGTATTCACGACTGTTAGCTCTGAAGTACGGCTTATCCGAGCAGGAAGCTGAAACGATTCGATTGGCAACACCGATGCATGATGTAGGCAAAGTTGGGATTCCAGATGCCATACTTAATAAACCAGGCTCCTTAACGACGGAAGAATTCGAAATTATGAAAACTCATTCTAATTTAGGCTATGAAATGCTTAAGCATTCGAATAAAAAGGTGCTGCACGCCGCGGCGATTATTGCTCATCAGCATCACGAACGATTCGACGGAACAGGTTATCCACAAGGGCTAAGTGGGGAAAACATTCACTTATATGGCCGGATAACAGCCTTAGCAGACGTATTTGATGCGCTGTGCAGCGATCGGGTATATAAGAAAGCATGGGAATTAGATCGCGTATTGGATTTATTGGAGTCTGAACGTGGTAAGCATTTTGACCCTGTCATTGTTGATCTGTTTCTAAGCAACCTTCACGAGTTTTTAGTCATCAAAGAATTGTATAAAGAAAATCGTTAATTACCTAAATGCTTGTTCACCCTTGTTCCTCGGAGCAGGGGTTTTTGGCAATTTCATGAATGTGTACCGGTATTTGAGGTTCGAAAAGTTGACGTGCACGTTAAATTTCGGCAAAAATACGGTTGAACTGGGATTTCCCCTAATTTGTCTTAGAAAGTAGGATGAAATCTTCGTTTTCGTCACATTTTCGAAGAAAGAAGCCCGTTTCTTTTAATTTACAATTCCTGTATGCTAGAAAGGGGCTTGAGACAGACAGAAAGAAGGTGTCACCATGGAAGGAATTGGACTCGTACTGGAAGGCGKAGGTATGCGAGGGGTATACACCGCGGGAGTCTTGGAATACTTTATGGAGCAGGATTTATATTTCCCCTATGTAGTGGGTGTTTCGGCAGGAGCATGCAATGCCGTTTCTTATATTTCTAAACAACCTGGGCKGAATAAGAAGGTAACGATTGACTATGTTGCGGATCACCGTTATTTAAGCTATCGAAATTTATTGCGCAGTAAAAGCATATTTGGCATGGATTTTATTTTTAATGAGCTGCCGAACAGGCTTGTGCCATTTGACTATGACACGTTCTATGCCTCTTCACAGCAATTCGCAATAGGAACAACCGATGCGCATACAGGGGAGCCGATTTATTTCACGAAACATCAGCTTCAGCTGCAAACGATGCCCATCGTACAAGCTTCGAGTTCTTTGCCTTTTGTAGCTACGCCGATCCATTTTGAAGGGAGAACCTTATTTGATGGCGGATTGGTCGATCCGATTCCTGTACAGAAATCGGTAGCTGACGGCAATAAAAAGCACATCATTGTATTAACGAAGGAGCTAGGCTACCGCAAACGGCCGTTCAAGCAGCGTTGGTTGGCGAAGAGCTTTTATCCGAAATATAATGGACTAGTAAATGTGCTTGTGAATCGCAGTGAAATTTATAATAACACCTTAGAAACAATTGAACGTATGGAAGCGGATGGTAGTGCTATCATCATTCGTCCCTCAACCAAGGTGGAAGTTGGACGAATGGAGAAGGATCCGCGTAAGCTGGAAAAATTACATGAGCTTGGCTATGAAGATGCGAAGAAGCTTGGGCAGCAGTTAAAAGATTGGTTACTACACTAGGGGGGTTGTAAGTAGTGAGCGAAGAGAAACAGAAAGTTAAGCCATTTTTGATGTTTGAGGGTCGGGCTGAGGAAGCAATGAATTTCTATACCTCGCTATTTGATCAGTCTGAGATCGTCAATATTGAGCGCTACGGTCCTCAAGGACCTGGACCTGAAKGAAGTGTTGTGAAAGCAACTTTCTCTATTCATGGGCAACAAATGATGTGCAGTGACAGTCCGGTTAAGCATGCTTTTACCTTTACACCTTCGATATCCTTGTTTGTTACGTGCGATACGGTCGAAGAAATTAATCGTGTATTTGAGTCGCTGTCGCAAGACGGCAAAGTCTATATGGGCTTAGATAAGTACCCTTTTAGTGAAAGATTCGGTTGGGTAGGAGATCGCTTTGGCGTAACTTGGCAGTTGAGTCTTGAGAAATAGTTTACACTTGTATAGCAATTGTTTGCATTTTGTCGAAACATGCGGTATGTTATAGACTAACCAAATAAGAAAACCACGGGGGCTTGAGAAGTCAGGCTGAGATTGTGACCGTCATTGTCACTAACCGTTTATCTGATCTGGGTAATGCCAGCGTAGAGATCTCATATAAATGCACATCCAACGATTGTTTCGTTTGGACATATCATTTTCTACACATGGCGCTCCCGGATAACGGGGGCTTTTTCTTATGGTTATATAGAGATAAGAGGAGAGGGAAACCAAGTATGAAATGGAACAAAATTGCACCACTTGTGCTAGTCAGCTTTACTGTGTTAATGGCAGGCTGCGGTAATGATTCAGCGAAGTCAGTTCAACCGACAGAGGGAGCCAAAAAGCTTACCGACGTGAAAGTTGTCCTTGACTGGACGCCAAATACGAATCACACGGGGCTGTATGTCGCGAAGGATCAAGGATTTTTTGAGCAAGAAGGCTTAAATGTACAAATCATTGCCCCTGGCGAAGGTGGAGCGGATACGATGATCGCTTCTGGAGCAGCAGAGTTTGGAGTGAGCTATCAAGAAAGCATTACGCAAGGCCGTATTCAAGGTGTGCCGTTAGTCTCGATTGCTGCAGTTATTCAACATAATACTTCTGGCTTTGCTTCACCGGTCGCTAAGAATATCAAAACACCGAAGGATTTCGAGAATAAGTCGTATGGCGGTTGGGGTGCTCCTTCAGAAAGTGCCATGATTGAATCCTTGATGCAATCGGAAAAAGCGGATGCGACGAAAGTGAAAATGGTCAATATTGGTGATGCGGATTATTTTACAGCCGTCAAACGCGATATTGATTTCGCATGGATTTACTATGCTTGGACTGGCGTAGATGCGGAACTGCGTGGTGAGCCGCTGAACATGATTTATTTGAACAAATATTCGGATAAACTGGATTATTATACACCGGTATTGGCGACAAATGAGAAGATGATCTCAACGAAGCCAGAAATCGTTAAAGCGTTCGTTGCTGCAGCGTCCAAAGGGTATCAATTCGCTATTTCCAAACCGGAAGATGCGGCGAATATATTGATTAAAGCCGTCCCGGATCTGGATCCTAAGCTGGTTGTCGCTAGTCAAAAATGGTTAAGCCCACGCTATCAGGATGATGCTGTGCGTTGGGGTGAGCAAAAGAAATCCGTGTGGGAAAACTATGCCACGTKGATGCTGGATCACAAGCTTTTAGAGAAAAAGCTGGATGTGGATGCAGCCTTTACGAATACATTTTTACCTGGAAGCACGAAATAATTCCGAGTCCGAAAAGAGGAGAATTCCAATCATGGCTAATGCACTTGTTAGTATTCAAATTATACCGAAAACGGTAAATGGCGAAGACGTCATTCCTTATGTAGACCGTGCAATTGAAGTGATTGCAAATTCTGGCGTCAAATATTTTGTTTCCCCCCTTGAAACGACGATGGAGGGCGAGTTGGATCAACTCCTTCTCATTATTCAAGATATGAATACGGCGATGATTGACATGGGTAGCCCGAATGTCATTTCTCAGGTGAAAATTTACTTCAATCCGTCGGGAGCCTCGATGGACAAGTTAACGGAGAAGTACAGATAATGAACATCCATCGCTGGATCAAAGCAGGATGGCCGCCACTTGTGGTAGTCATCCTTCTGTTGTTTATTTGGCAGCTTGCTGTCACGTGGGGAGGAGCCGCTGACTGGCTGCTTCCGAGCCCGCTCAAGATATGGCGAGATGGTACCACAGATATGCCGCGCGTGTGGATGCATATGTGGGCTACCGTTCGTTTGATGTCCATTGGTTTTAGTGTGGGAGCTATTGGTGGTGTTCTAGTTGCCAGCATGCTGCATAGGCTTCCTTTCGTTAAGGCAGGTTTCTATCCGCTGATCATTTTATCTCAAAATATCCCTGTCATCGCACTGGGGCCGCTGTTAATTATTTTATTTGGTTTTGGCCTTTTACCTAAACTTATATTGATTTCACTTGTCTGTTTCTTCCCTGTAACGATGTCAACGCTAGATGGCTTTATGCAGACAGATCGCAGCATGTATAACTACATGCAAATGATTGGTGCATCAAAACGCCAAATTTTCTATAAATTAGAGCTGCCTCATGCACTGACGTTTCTCTTCACGGGTCTCAAAATATCAGCGACTTACAGTGTAATGGGAGCTGTTATTGCCGAATGGCTAGGCGGAAATGTGGGGCTTGGCTATTATATGATCTTACAAAAATCAGCCTTCCGTGCGGATCGGGAGTTTGTGGCAATTGGGATCATCGTGATTCTAAGTTTACTCTTTTTCTGGCTGATCGCAGGGCTTGAGAAGCTCATCATTCGTTGGAACGTCAAACGTTCTTCGTAAGAGAGGAGGAGCTGTGACTATKAGCAAATTAAAGCTTTCTGGGATTCACCATGTGTTTCCAAATAAAAAGGGGCACGTTTCCGTGCTTGCCGATATTCATCTTCATGTTGAGCAAGGTGAATTTGTTTCCATCATTGGACCCTCTGGCAGCGGTAAAAGTACCTTATTCCATATCATTGGTGGGCTCGTGCAGCCGACGTCAGGCGAAGTTTGGCTAGATGGCGAGAAGGTGACGGGTAAAAAAGGTCTTATTTCTTACATGCCACAGCAACCGGCGTTGTTTCCATGGCGCTCCATTGAGGAAAATGTAGCACTCGGTCAGGAAGTGGCAGGGGAGTCGCGTAATTCGTCGATCGCCAAAGCCAGAGAATGGCTGCCCAAAGTTGGTTTAGGCGGCTATGAACGGGAACTTCCACATGTGCTGTCAGGCGGTATGCAGCAGCGTGTTTCTTTCCTGCGAGCCTTGTTAAGCCCGCAGGAGCTTATGTGCTTAGATGAGCCTTTCGGCTCCTTAGATGCGTTAACGCGGCTGGATATGCAAGCGTGGCTCATTAACATTTGGGAGCAAAATAAACGCTCCATTTTATTCGTCACCCATAGTATCGAGGAAGCGCTCTTTCTGTCTGATCGTATCTACGTGCTTTCCAATAAGCCTGCAAGTATCTTGGAAGAACTGAAGGTGCCATTTGCAAGACCACGTCAGGAAGCGATCATGCAGGAACCAGCGTTTATAGCACTAAGACAGCATATTCAAGGGCTGTTGCGACAGGAGAAAACAAATGATGTCAGCCATTGATGCGCATATCMATCTCGATATGTATGACGAAGAGTTAGCGAAGACGATTATTGCAGAGCTGGATGCTTCACAGGTGCAGGCCTTGATCGCGGTATCCAGACATCTGGATTCTTGTAAAGCTACCAAACAATTGAAGTCACTTGCTCCAGATCGCATCTTTGCGGCTTACGGGTTTCATCCAGAGCAGGAACTGCCCACGGAAACGCAGTTGGAGGCATTAATCGATTGGATGAGTGAGCATGTAAGCGATATGATCGCAGTAGGTGAAATTGGGCTTCCTTATTACATGCGACACGAGGTAGAAGAGGCTGGCAAGCCGTTTGACGTTGCACCTTATATTCAACTACTGGAGCGCTTCTTACAGCTTGCTGCCCAGTGGGATAAACCTGTTGTACTTCATGCGGTGTATGAGGATGCAGAGATTGTATGTGATCTACTAGCGAAGTACKGGCTCAAGAGGGCACATTTTCATTGGTTTAAAGGATCTGACGAAACCGTAGAGCGTATGATAGGGGCTGGTTATTATATATCTATCACCCCTGATGTTCTCTACGAAGAAGAAATAAGAACTCTTGTTCGAAGTTATCCTTTGGAACTTATGATGGTGGAGACAGATGGACCTTGGCCATTTGAAGGGCCGTTTGCAGGTGAAGTGACACATCCTCGTATGATTCACGCAGTCATTGAACAAATCGCTGAGTTGAAAGGGAAATCCGTGCAAGAGACGACAGTTATTTTACTCCAAAACACTTACCGGTTCTATCGGTTGTCTTAAGACCTGAAATAATCCAACTGGACAAGTGTTCGCATTCGCTCTATAATGAAAGAGAACACATGTTCGATATTTGGGTGAGGTGAAAGAATAACATGACAAACCGATGCGGTTGGGTTAACGAAGACCCTTTATATCAAGATTACCATGATCATGAATGGGGAGTTCCCGTGCATGATGATCGCGTCTTGTTTGAGATGCTGAACTTGGAAGGCGCTCAAGCTGGTTTAAGCTGGTATACGATTTTGAAGAAGAGAGATAACTATCGGGAAGCTTTCGATGGCTTTGATCCGCACGTGATTGTGAATTATGATGAGGCGAAACTGCAGGATTTACTACAAAATCCCGGCATCGTACGCAATCGTTTGAAAATAGCTTCCGTTGTTGGGAATGCGAAGGCTTTTCTTAAGGTTCAACAAGAGTTCGGCACGTTTGATTCGTACATTTGGAGCTTCGTAGGTGGCGAACCCATTAAGAATAACTGGGAAGACAGTCGCCAATTGCCTGCCCGAACGGACATCTCAGATCGTATGAGTAAAGACTTAAAGAAGCGTGGTTTCAAATTCGTCGGTTCGACGATTTGTTATGCTTACATGCAAGCAGTGGGCATGGTAAATGATCACAGCCAAGCTTGCTTCTGTTATCATAAGGAATAGCATTGAGTAAAACATAAGGCCATCTGAAGGACGAATCGTCCGAATCAGATGGCCTTATTGTGCTTCAATTGGCATGTTGGAGTTGTTTCTCTATTAAATTGGCTTTGATCATATAAATCCGTTTGCGAATGTAGAAATCATAAACAGCACCTGTAAGTTCCTTTGGTTTAATACGGTTGTTCGTGTCGTTATCYATGATTGTCACCGATCCATCGTCATAAAACTTGAATGTGTAATCGGCATAGTAAGTGTGTGCTTCGTCAAGCATGTCATCGATCTGTGCTGGCAAAAGATGGTCAGTGTCACACAATGCCTTCTGATACCAATAATCTCTCTCGATAAAACGAAAATTGTGACTTGGGTTCATCATGTTAACAACCTCCTCATCTAATTAGAACATTTGTTCTTGTTTTCATTATAACAAACAAGCGTTCGTAATGGAAGAGGAATCTCTGAAAAAAAGGAAATATTTTCATAGAATTAACATGGAAAAAGCCACCAATCTCTAAGATTGATGGCTCTGACTGTTAACAATATGTTCGGTAATGGAAATTCCGTGTAAACGGCCTGTTTCGATAAAGATTTCGTTCGCATCATATTTGGAAGAAGCGACCACACCTGCGACATATAAGCCAGGAATGTTCGTTTCCATGGTCTCTGGGTTGACCAACGGTGCGTTCGTTTCTTCATGAAACTGAACGCCAATATCCGTAAGCAGGAACCGATCCGGGCGAAAACCGGTTAAGGCTAGTACGAAGTCATTCTCCAGAGTGACGTGTTCGCTTCCTTTTCGCACATGAACCGTATGTTCGTCTATTTGTTCTACCTGAGCGTCGAACCACATTCGGATGCGTCCTTTATTCACCATGCTTTCAAATAAGGGACGGACCCACGGTTTAATATTGGCCGAGAAATCTTTCCCACGATAGACGACAGTCACATCAGCACCAACGCGGAGCAAATCCATCGCAGCATCCACGGCTGAATTGTTTCCTCCGATAATCGCGACCTTCGCCCCGGCATAAGGATGTGCTTCTTTGTAGTAATGCGTTGTTTTCGGAAGCTCTTCACCAGGAATACCCAGCATGTTCGGATGATCAAAATAACCGGTAGCGACAACGACTTTCAGCGTATCATAAGTAGCTTTATTGCCAAATTGATCAGAAGTGTGGACCTTGAATCCAATTTCTAGTTGCTCAATCTGAACCGCTTCTTCATAAGATCGAATGCGCAGCTGTTCACGGCGGGCGACTTCGCGATAGTAAACCAGCGCTTCTTGGCGGTAAGGTTTATCATGCGGAGTCGTAAAGGAGTAACCACCAATTTCTAACAATTCCGGTGTACTGAAAAATTGCAAATACGTAGGATATAAATAAATAGCATTCACGATACAGCTTTTCTCTATGAGTAATGGCGACAGACCAGCGCGTCCTAAGGCAACAGCTGCCGATAATCCGCAAGGACCCGCACCAATAACAATGACTTGTTCCAACGTAGCTACCTCCTCTAATGCATGCTTCTTCATCTATAGTAGCGCACGAGGTGGGAGATGCCAAGTTTGATTACCCGTGAAAATAAGTCGAATTAACGAAAATAGAGCAGTCACCAGATCCTGAAGAGGACTTAGAAGGACTGCTCTAACGTAAGAAGCCGACTATTTTTGGTTTAGTTGCTCTTCTTCATTTGCTTCACTAATATCGTCTTTGGCAAGATTGATGGAAGATGTGCTTGGCGCGTTTTCTAACGTATCATTCACGAAAGCCATATCTTGATTCTCCGCATTCATATTCGCAGTACCTKGGTAGTTGCCTTCATGTTTATTATTTTCCACCATATAAGAGCACTTCCTTTTCTTCTGATTTATAGTACTTGGTTAATGTGTTCTAAATAGAAGGATATTATTCCCTTTTTAAACATGGAGAGGCAGGAGTGAGAGTCCATATAGTTCCTTGCAGCAAAATCCGCTATAATAAGCGAAGATGGTATGGAAAAGGAGAGAAATATGGATGAATACGCCAAACATTAAACATATGGTTGTTTTCAAGCTGCATGGGGGTAAAAATAACTCAAATGCCGAGCAATTCCTAAAGATCAGCGCTGAGGAGCTAACAACTATACCTGGTGTTGAGCAATTTGAAGTGCTGCGCCAAGTCAGTATTAAAGCAGATTACGACTATGGTTTCTCTATGGTTTTTGCGAATCAAGCGACTTATGACGCTTATAATAATCACCCTGTACATACCCAGTATGTGGCTGAACGTTGGATGAAAGAAGTAAGCTCCTTCCAAGAAATCGATTTTCAAATTTTCGAGTAAGAGGAGGGACGTTTAGATGAAAGTTTTGAAATTACCCAAGGATGAAAAAGACGCCCTAATTAGTGATTTGCAGGAACATTTAGATGTCGAGCTTGGGGTAAAGGTAGGTCAAATTGCAGCAGAGCAATTGATCGACTACATGCTTCAGCAGCTTACTGCACCAATTTATAATCTAGCGATCGAGGATGCACTTAAAGGTGTCAGAGACCGAATGGCAGTCCTAGAGGACGATCTTTATGCGATGAAAGTAACCAAGCTAACTCGGAGATAATGTCCATTAACTCGTGTGAGTGCCTGATTGGAGTGGGAAATGGAATGAAGAAGTCGGAAGAGCATTTTGATGTGTTTGATGCGAAAAGGAATTGGCTCGGCGTGGCGCCTCGCTCCGAGGTTCATGCCAAGGGGCTATGGCATCAGACCTTTCAGTGCTGGATTGTCAGCAAGGAAGAGAACGTACCGAAGCTTCTGCTTCAGTTAAGGCATCCTGATAAAGATCTCTTCCCGGATTTACTGGATATTTCCTGTGCAGGGCATCTAGCTGCTGGTGAAACTGTCGCAGAGGGAACGAGGGAGTTAGAGGAAGAATTAGGACTCTCTGTAGTCTTCGAGGACTTAATCTCCTGTGGCGTATTTGCAGAGGAGGATCTGATTTCGGACACGCTGATTGATCGTGAGTTCTGTCATGTATTCCTCTATCGCAGCGATCAAGCTTTGCGGAGCTATGAACTCCAGCCAGATGAGGTGACGGGACTATTTGCTGTGACTGTCTCAGATTTTAAACAACTTGTTAGCGGTGAACGCGCGGAAATTACGGCGAATGGTTTCAAAATGGGAAGTGACGGCGAGTACGCTGATGTCGCATGGTCGATTTCATTGAAGGAAATTGTTCCTCATCCTACGGCGTATTTTGAGCTTCTTTTTGAGAAGCTTGGGGAGCGTGGTTGGGCGTGAGGTTGTTAAGAATGATGGCGTGAGTGAAGAAATGAAGGAAGACATGAAGTGAAACATGAAGATATGTACGAACGAAAGAACAAAAGAACGAAAGAACGAAAGAACGAAAGAACGAAAGAACGAAAGAACGAAAGAACGAAAGAACGAAAAGAACGAAAAGAACCGATCAGTTAATCTGATCGGTTCTCGTAGTGCGCAGCATCTTTTAGACGAAATAGGCATTCGCAACGTAGACATACGCGATGTAGCACACGATGGAGAGGCCAATGCAGGTGATTCCCCATGCAATTTTTTGCTTAAACAAGAGCAAGAATCCAGCACTGAAGGCGGATCCCATGACAAGCATTGAAATAAAAGTTAGTACACCCATGGAAATGTATCTCCTTACCCTTTGTTTACGTAATCACGAACCATATCCTCAGTAACAAGGGAACGGAGTGGAGAAATACCTTTTTGGGCATGGGCGATAATTTGGGCCGTAACCGCGTTGATGGCATCAACGTTAAATGGCAGCCCGCGTTTGCACAGATCGACAGCCGCGTCAATGGCGTGCTCTCGCTGTGCATCAAGCTCAGCAAATCGAACGAGATGCAAATGCTGTGCATTCGAATGTTTGGAAATCGCTTCATGTACATTCATGTTAAAGTTCTCCTTTAGTGACTAGATTGTCTTCTAGTATACACGATTGAAAAGCGAAGGAACAGGTTTCCAAACAGAAAACAGATGAACAAATCGTGATCTTTCATTCAGGTGCACTAACATTTAATGGCATTAAATAAGATAGATAGCTCGGAGTGAACCTCATGAACGTGTTACCCATAAACGCAATACTTCCACAACTCGTACATACCTTACAAGAACGAACGTGTGCCATCGTAGTCGCGCAGCCTGGTGCGGGGAAGACAACTCAGGTTCCATTGGCATTATTGGAGGCAGCGTGGCTGCAAGGCCAAAAGATTGTTATGCTCGAGCCAAGAAGACTGGCAGCCCGTGCAGCAGCGCGTTACATGGCCAAACTGTTAGGTGAGGAAATCGGTCAGACAATTGGTTATCGGGTGAAAAATGATACACGCGTTGGACCGAAAACGCGCATTGAAGTTATCACAGAAGGTGTTCTAACCCGTATGCTGCAGCAGGATCCTGCCTTGGATGGGGTTGGCATCGTCATCTTTGATGAGTTTCATGAGCGCAGCCTGCATGCAGATATTGGGCTCGCTTTGTGTCGTCAATCCCAAACCCTGCTTCGGGATGACTTAAGAATTTTGCTGATGTCCGCAACTTTGGAAGCCAATGCGATTTCTTTACTTTTAGATGATGCACCGATTATTGAGAGTGAAGGTCGAACCTATCCCGTTGATACGCACTATCTGCAACAAAAAGTGGCAGGGAGAATAGAGCCTGCTGTAGTGGCAAGCATTGGGCAAGCGTTACAAGCGCACGCTGGAAGTATACTCGTATTCCTGCCAGGTGCGGGGGAAATCCATCGTGTTGCCAACGGACTTGCAGCCTTGCGCTTAGGTCCTACAGTGGAGATCGCTCCCCTATATGCGAATCTTTCCATAGAAGATCAGGACCAAGCGCTGGCGGCCGTCCGCACGCCTGGCCATCGCAAAATCGTGCTAGCCACCTCCATCGCCGAGACCAGCTTGACGGTCGAGGGGATCACGGTTGTAATCGACAGCGGCCTCATGCGTGTGCCGCGTTTCTCGCCCCGCACCGGCATGACCCGTCTGACGACGGTGCCGGTATCCATTGCCTCTGCCGATCAACGCAGAGGCAGAGCAGGGCGTCTCGGTCCAGGCGTGTGTTACCGCCTGTGGACCGAGACCGAGCATCGGCAGCTCCCGCCGAGCTCTACGCCCGAGATCCGCGAAGCTGATCTCGCCCCGCTGGCGCTGGAGCTTGCAGCCTGGGGCGCGCCAGACCCCGCTGCGCTGGTCTGGCTAGACCCACCGCCTGCTGCTGCATATCAGCAGGCGCGGGAACTGCTCGTGCAGTTAGGCGCGCTGCACGAGAGCGGGGGCCTAACGCCACACGGTAAGCGTGTCCCGGCGCTAGGCCTGCACCCTCGGCTTGCGCACATGGTGCTGCAAGCCATTCCGCTCGAGCTCGGCGCGCTGGCGTGCGAGCTCGCGGTCATGCTGAGCGAGCGCGATTTCATGCGCGCCGCGAGTCGGGATGCGGATGTGCGCAGCCGCATCGAAGAGCTCTGGCGCGCGCAGCGTGGCGACGCGCGCGAGGGTGTTGACCTTGACCTTTGCCGACGCATAACGGCGGAGGCCAAGGTCTTGATGCAGTCGCTCGGCATCCGGCCGAGCGTGAGCCCTGCAGCGGCGAGCGGGCTGCTGCTCGCCTTCGCCTTCCCCGACCGCGTCGCGCAGCGACGGTCGGCGGGGCGGTTTACGCTCGCGAACGGCCGCGGGGCCGTGTTGCCGGAGCTGCAGCTGCTCTCGAACGAGCGGTATATCGTCGCAGCAGAGCTGGATGATAGCGGAACGGAGAGTCGCATCTATCTCGCAGCCCCTCTACAAGAGGAAGAGTTGTTCACAGCTTTTGAAAACCACATCCGCAAAGAACAAGTTGTGGAATGGGACAGTGCAGTAGGTTCCGTGCGTGCAAGAGAACTGTGGCAGCTAGGCGCGCTAACACTCAAAGATAAACCGCTTCAAGAACCCAATTTGGATCTCGTCTTAAAGGCATTGCTTGCAGGGATTCGTTCGGAATCCTTAGACGTACTGCCTTGGACACGAAATGCGCGTCATCTTCAGGAACGCAGCATCTTTTTACATCGTTTTACCCAAAATTGGCCTGATCTTCGGGATGAAACCTTGTTGGCAACCCTCGAGGAATGGGCGGGGCCTCATCTGTATGGACTGAAAAGTAAAGGAGCTTTGAGCCGCCTTAACTTGACAAGCCTATTAGAAGAAATGCTAACATGGGAGCAGCGACGTTCGTTAGACGAATGGGCGCCTACACATATTCAAGTGCCGAGCGGGTCACGAATCCCCGTTGACTATAGCAACTTGGAGTCACCGACGCTATCTGTACGTTTGCAAGAAATGTTTGGATTGGCAGACACGCCGCGTATCGCTAAAGGGAGGGTCCCAGTCACTTTGCACTTGTTATCGCCAGCACAAAGACCGATGCAGGTGACGAAGGATTTGGCTAGCTTTTGGCGCGAAGCCTATTTCGAAGTAAAAAAAGATCTCAAAGGCCGCTACCCCAAGCACTACTGGCCTGATGATCCCATGGCGGCGATTCCGACGAATCGTGCAAAGCCTAGAACCTAAACCCAATTTGCCAAGAAAGGAACGAAGCAAGTCATGACAATTCACGCTGATCCCACAGACATCGTTATATATGTTTCAGCTGGATTTGCAACCGCGTCTAACTTCTTGGATGACTTTGCGATAAAACTTGCTTCGCGATATGAACAAGCAGGTAGACATGTGCGAGTTCATGTTCACTTTCCATATGGCGATTGGGACCGAACGAAGCACAGTCAGTTGACCGAAATCATACGTGATATGTGGCATAACGCACATCGGAAACAATCCGTTTATGGCGGTAAAAGCTTGCGTGAGTTTGTGAAAGCGACTAGGGGGAACGGCCAAAAGCTAATCTTTATCGGACATAGCGCTGGTGCTATAGCCTCGATAATGGCGGCGGAAGACCTCGCACTTGAGGGGCAAGAAATCCTAGGTGTCATCCAAATTGGATCACCCAGATGTGCGATCCCTGCGTTATTAAAACACAAAGTTTTGTACGTACATGCGACGAATCCACGGAATCAATCCCGCGATCCCATTCCCCGACTAGGAACATGGGGTGGGTGGAGCCGAACAAGAATAGGCATTTACGGATGGAACCGTGTGAAACATGCGCCGATTCACCAGCTCATGCTCCCGATCATCGGGAGTCATGCTGATTATTTTAGAGATCACAATCCCTACATATGGGAAAATGCATCAAACTTACAAACCACCATGAACGCAATCTGGGCATGGCTACAAATACTCGAAAAGGATGTTGAACATGATTGAAATTTTAAAAGCAAGTATGGAACACAGCAAAGAAGATGGCTACCTCGGGCATGTAGAGTTCAAAGTCGAAGGTCATGAACACCCGTATGAAATCACGCTTCAAAGCACCAAAGGTAAAAACGACTGGAGCTATGCCCTGCACTTCTTGCGCGAATCCGGTAAAGAAGAAGATATCGAGGCTGTTGAGGAATTACTAGAGGAAGATGAGCATTTCGATCTACTCGTGAACGCAGCACGGGAAACGTTGGCGAAGTAAGTCAACTCAACACTTATCTTTTCGAAAATGCAAATAAACGTAAACCCGCGCTTAATGGCGCGGGTTTTTGTCGTGGATAATGGTTCTGTTCTGTCAAGAGATAACCAGCTTATCCGAAACAATGATGAGATGTGCGTTAGGGGAGGATATAACTTTTTTCGAAACTGGGAAATGACACATTTCTAGTGACATTATTTGAAATTTGTCATTTCCCATTTTGCGGAACGGTGATGTGATGGATCTCGTGAAATTGCATTACGGTTCTCTAAACAGCTAAGTAACATCTTACAAATGACATTAATTGAAAATTGTCATTTCCTACTTTGCAGAGCAGCGATGTGATGGACCTCGGCTAAGTATATTACGTTTCTCCAAACAGCTAAGTAACATCTTACAACTGACATTAATTGAAAATTGTCATTTCCYACTTTGCRGARYAGCGATGTGATGRACCTCGGCTAAGTATATTACGTTTCTCCAAACAGCTAAGTAAC
>NZ_JBFTPF010000096.1:0-17467 GCF_056398345.1 Paenibacillus sp. 01T442 | reverse complement strand
ATTGTAAGGCCCTCCTACCTCGATCAGAATACTATTTGGCGAAATATTTTGGTTATACAACCCGTTGCCCTCGCTGGCTTCTTTCGCATGAATCCCCTTTGAGACGCCAGGATGCTTCTCTTCCAGCACTTGATGAATTTTTCTTGCAAATTCTTCGTTCTTTTTCCAGTTCGGGTTTTTTCCGCCGATTATAAAATACACCTGTGCAACATCCTTGCCTTCAATCGTGGCTGTTGTTTTACTACGTGCTGCTGAATCGCGATGAATATCGAAGAAGTACTGTAAATCCTTGTGCGAAGCCATCGCTTCCTGAAGCGTTTTGGCCGAATACTTGTACGAATACGGATATTCAAACCCTTTGACAGTACTCGGATAAACAGTCGAAGAATGCACAGCACCAATACCATCTCTCTCTAAATTCTGAGCTAACCGTTGCCCGACGGAGATGATATTCACTTTATCACTGTAGGCTTTATCTGGATCTGTTACACCTTTCAACTCTGGTAAAAAAGACTCATTACTATGTGTTTGATAGATAAAGGCGATATTATCTCCAGCTGTTTTCGGTGGTTGTGCAACTRTGTTTGGTGAAGGGGATGTAGAGCTAATAGGTGTCGGCTCTACGGATGGCGATGGCTGTGGAAATCTAGCTTCCGCTTCCAAATCACTTGATATTGGATTTAAATCGTAGGGGGCACTTGGATTCGTTTCGCTCCCTCTTACCAATACCGTCGACTTATTCAACTCCATACCAGGCACTTCACTTGCGACTAAGCTCTTAGGATCACTTGGATTAATATCCGTCATCATTTGAAAAGCGAAGTGAAACACGTTGTGTTGGGAGAAAGTGAACTTTTTCTGATCCTTATTTAAATGAGGGACTTCCATACCCAACATATCGATAAAAAACTGATTCGTGACAGAGGCAGCGAGACCTTTCATGGATGAAACAGGCGATGTGGACATTAATCGGCTTTGCAGGACACCACCCAGACCAATGAGAACGAATAGCGCTAAGGTCGAGGTGCTGAGAACCATAAACGTTTTCCCGACGGAACTGGCGCTCTGAAAGGTTTTACGAACTTGGCTGAAATTCCATGTGGCTGATGTCCATTTCATAGTTACCATGCCTCCTAAACTATCTTAATTCAATCTATGAAACGAGCCCGAACGATAGAACTAGGTTTCGCTAGATTTTTTTTAACCACATAAGAATTTACAAGTTTCCGAGATTCGGAAGAACAAATTCTTATTGGCGATAAAAACAACCATTTATAGGGATCTTTGGTCGGAGACCAAAGTCTCTCTGCTAAAACGCGGTCGCTCATCCTCGAAGGGCTTCGATAGAAGTTTTTATCATAGATAGGATGAGAGGTTCTCTACCTGATTTTGATAGGCAGCTCCAA
Organism: Paenibacillus sp. 01T442; assembly: GCF_056398345.1. Classification (NCBI taxonomy): domain Bacteria; kingdom Bacillati; phylum Bacillota; class Bacilli; order Caryophanales; family Paenibacillaceae; genus Paenibacillus; species Paenibacillus sp. 01T442. The sequence continues at coordinate 16,061 of NZ_JBFTPF010000096.1, read as the reverse complement.
CGCCAAAGAGAACTGCCCCCACATAAGTGGGCTCAGTTCTCTCATTTCATTAATGCGTATACGCAGCTACGTTATCGGCATCTACAGCGTCATGTAAAGCCGCGTTTAAGCCGCTGGCGATGATATTGGCAATATCCTCAATAAACTGGTCAATTTCCTTCGGGGTAACGAGTAAATCGTGCCCTACGGGGTTTAACACCTCTTTAACAAGCTGTAGCCGCTCTTCTTCATTGATATTATCGAGAAGTCCAAATATCTGCCCCGTATTGCTCGTTTGACCGCTGAAATGCTTCTGCATGAGATCAAAAGCATTATTCACAATTGTTGAAGCGTATACGACCGTTGGTACACCAATCGCAATAACTGGAATCCCTAGATTCTCCTTCGTCAAACCTTTGCGCTTATTGCCAATGCCTGAACCTGGATGGATACCAGTATCTGCGATCTGAATGGTCGTATTGACTCGATCCAAAGATCTAGAGGCCAGAGCATCTATAGCGATGATGAAATCAGGTTTAGATTTATCCACAATGCCTTGCACGATGTCGCTGCTTTCGATCCCCGTCGTACCAAGTACTCCAGGCGCAACAGCACTCACAGCTCGGTAGCCTGGGCTCACATCTTCAGGTACCAGTTCAAAATAATGGCGCGTCACCATAATATTTTCAACGACGAGCGGTCCCAAAGCATCGGGAGTCACATTCCCATTGCCCAGTCCAATAATCAGGGCTTTCGCATTTTTCGGAATACCAACTTGGCGCAAAAACTGCTCAAACTCCTGAGCGAGCTTAGTTGCCACCCGATCTTGAAGCTGACTATCTTTCTCCCGCAGTGCAGGTACCTCAATCGTTATATAATGACCCAGAAGCTTACCAAGCGCTTTGGAGCCTTCTTCGTTCAGGACGTTAATTTTGGTTACGCGAATCCCGTTTTCCCGTGTGAACTCCTGTTCAATACCAGGAATCGGTTGCCCCTGATTGGCTGCATGGGCCATATCCCTTGCATCGAGTGCAAGATCGGTCTGTGTGTTAAATATGCCTAAGTCCATTGGAGGTCCCCTTTCATACTTGCGCTGTGTTGCTTATTGTGTGACAGATGCCGCGGGGTTATGCAGAGATAAAAACCACTGAAAACCGCTAGATTTGAAAATCGGACATTTGTAAATGCTTGTCAGAATAGCATGGTGATGATATCCTCAATGTAACTAGATAGGCTAGATCTTCACACGCAAAGCATGCGCCGTTTCAACTACTCATTAGAGTTGTTGGACGGCGCTATTTTTATTTGGAATGGAGAGTGTTGGAATGACCTTAAATCAATTTGACTGTGYACACAAAGAATGGTTGAACTCGCATGAATCCAAAAGGAAAGGAGAAGCTCTACGGAAATTACAGACCGGTCATGCCTTTGCTGAGATAGAGTTTCTCCGTTATCTATGGTGGAACGCTTTTGKACATTTCAATTATTTACATCCAGAGTATGAAATTGTTGATTTCGCGGACGGTAAAAGATATCTCGACTTTGCTTATGTCCGTTCGGGTATTCGCATTGCTTTTGAGATCGACCCTTACGGGACTCACTATGATAAAATGGATCGAAGACAATACTCGAACCAATGGGTCCGACATATGCACCTTGTGAATGACGGATGGATCATCGTGCGAATTAGCCTAGATGACATAAGGGAACGACCACGTCTTTGGCAAGCGCTGATACAGCAGCTTATAGGAAGATTATTTGGGGAGCAAGAAATTACTATAAATCAGTTAAGTAGCCAAGAAAGAGATATTCTCCGGTTAGCCTTACGTTTGGATCGCCCGGTCAAGCTTGCGGATGTCAAGGAAGTGCTGCGTTGTGGGTATGATACTGCGAGAAAGCACATTAGGCTCTTAGAAGAGAAAAAATGGCTTTATCCGGGAGTCCAAGGCGTGGCAAGGGTCCACACTTGGGTCGTAGATGCGACTCGCACTCCTCCCTTGTTGTGACCAAGTGCTGGTTTCCTGCTACTGCTACTGTTACTGTTACTGTTACTGCCACTTCTAATGCACTCCCACTTCAGCCCCATCCACACACCATTTAGTCCGAAATTATCGAATTAATCTTAATGTCTGCCTCTTCAGAACTTAATTAGTCCTAAAACACACAACGAAAACGCTCAAATCAGCCTCTGCACATTTAAAATGGCTAATTAGTTCGGCAGAACCTGACTATTCGCCACTCAAAGCAAGGAATGCTCGATTTAGTTCGGGGAAATCGGACTATCGCAGTTTCTGGGGTGAACTAAAGTGAATTGCAGCGAGCAACATAGATCATGAACAGCAGAACCGCCACTAAAGACCACTGAAAACCTATTGACAGCTCTTGCAATTTAAAATATTGCGTGGTAGAATACTTAAAGTTGTCAGCAAACATACAAATGTAACGTTGAACGTGTTTTGTAAGTAGGAGGTGAATTTCATGCCAAACATTAAATCCGCTATTAAACGAGTAAAAGTTAGCGAAAAGCGTCGTCTTCGCAACGCTTCCCACAAGTCCGCTTTGCGTACTGCTGTGAAAGCTTTCGAAACAGCTTTAACCCCTGAAGCTTTAGTTTCTGCTTCTAAGAAATTAGACAAAGCTGCTTCTAAAGGTTTAATTCATAAAAATGCCGCTAACCGCAAGAAGTCCCGTCTAGCTAAAAAGCTAAACGCTCTTTCGGCTCAAGCGTAATTCACGGACATAAAAGCAAAAGACTAATTCTCCTAGGAGAATTAGTCTTTTTTCCATTTAAGGACCTGTTTAATGACGAATCATCTTCCTAGGCAGCGAGCCTAAGAAGAAATAGTTCCAACCCTAACACTTTATCGATTTTCCCCGTTTTCATCTGCAAATCAAGATCAGCCAGCTCACCCATAATTCGGCTCAGCTTCTCCCCATCGTACTTTCGGGCCTGCCCTTCGGCAACTTTGACCGCAAAAGGATGCAAACCAATCTGTGAAGCCATCTGTTGCTGCGAATAGCCCTGCTTGCCAAGCTCCTTCACCTGCAACATGATCCGGAACTGTCTGGCGATAAGCGACGCGATTTTGATCGGCTCCTCTCGCTGCTTCAGAAGCTCTTCTAAGATCACAAATGCCCGCTCCAACCGCACATTCACGATATCTTCAATAAGTATGAATACGTTCTGCTCCGTGCTCCGAGCGACCAATTGATCAATAACGTCAGGCGAAGCCACTCCMTCAGCACCGACATATAAGGAAATCTTCTCAAGTTCGGCCGATAACGATTGCAAATTACCCCCGGTATACAGGATCAACTGGTCTGCCGCGCCACCAGAGAATGTAAAGCCTAGCGTTTTCGCTTGTTTAGCAACCCAATCTGTTAATTCCTCTGCACTCAAAGAAAGGAACGGCACAGCGGCCTCCATGTCCTTTAAAGCCTTTACAATCTTCTTACGCTCGTCCAATTTATCGGCATCTACTGTGAATACCACGACCGTATGTTCCGCAGGTGATTTCAAATAGGCTGTTAAGCGATCCATATTGTGCTCTAGCTTCGTATTTTCCTTCGCACCAGTGAAAAACATCGCATTTTTAGCAATAACTAGTTTCTTCGGCACCATAAATGGTAATGTTTCTGCATCATCTAGCGCAGATGAAAGTGGCATTTCACTCAAATCGAATTTACTTACTGCAAATTCCCGGTCTTCTAGCCCCATTAATGAATCCGTTAAAATCTGAATAAATTCGCGCATTTTATATTTCTCAGGTCCGTAGCACAAATAAACGGGTGCTGGACGACCTGCTTGTATATCTTTTAATGCTCTTTTGGCATCCATGGCTAGCATCCACCCCTCTTGTTTATTTTAACAACAACAAAGGGATTACGTCAAAGCCCGAAGACTTTGATGCAATCCCTTCGCCAGTCTATTTAAACACCGATTCAAGGCCCTAGAAACCTTAACTCGTGTGGATGAATGAACTGTTCCATGTTCCCTAAGATAGTTTACGCAATTTCAGCCAAATTGGTGCAACGAAATTTAGTTTTATTTATTGGCTTCTGTTTTCTCTTTGACATCGATAAGAATCGTTTGAAGCAATCCTTTACTAGTAACCTCATAAAATAGCTTGTCATCCTTCGACCATTCCAACAACTTGATTTGATCCTCTGCCTGCCATACATGCTTGGAAGCAAATACAAGCTCAAGCGTGAGGGTGTTTCGAATGACCACGTGCGCATCTTCAATCGTTGCCTCATATATACCCGTGGCAGACTTTAGCTTAGCCTCCCCTGGAGGAACGGTGAATGAGAGAATACCTTGACTTGCACTTATTCGGTCTGAACTCGATGTGTCAACGGTTGGTGCCGGAGCCGGAGCTATTTTCCTGGCTGGTGATTCCGTCGGCTTCGGCTCTAACGACGATTGGGGTACGCTTAAGCCAGCGGCAGGCGGAGTGACTTCTGCTTTTGAATCAACCTTATTGGGCTTTGGAACTGATGCATCCGGATCTCTCAACCGCTCTGGAGCCGATGTAGATGGTGCTACCTTGTTCGTCTGCATGTCACCGCCAGTAGCTGGTGAACTATATGCACCTGGTTTTTCTAACTGTGCGTTGGAAGTAGCCTGCGGCGAATTCCCACCGTTGCCACTAGAAGTGTTAGCTGTGTCTATCCCTTTTGCAAATGAATCTGCTGTTGGCGCAACTGGTGATCCTTCTTTAGAGGTAGCATTCTCCTGGTTTTTCGCGATATCTTGGTTGCCTATATTTTGATTCATTTCTGTTGTTCCAGTTACACGCTGCTCAGGTGCGCTTTTGGAATCAGAGCTTGAACGAGACATAATACCGTCCGCATTGTCGAGAACAGGATTCTGCATATTAAATGCGAAAAATCCAATAATCAATCCCGCGGCAACAACGCCGCTTGCGACTTTCCACGAGAACTGTTCTCTAAATCGGCTCAACCCTGTGAGCTTAGGCATGTCTTCTTCTAATTCTACCCTAGCAACCTTCGATGGGAAGACAACGACATTGTCCGTTATTGGCATTTCATTTTGTTTATCCAATTCAAGCAACTGTGGCATAATCGCATCAACCAAACTGAAAGGCGGCGTAACCTTAGGAAGCTGGGACAATTCGTTCGACAATGCCTGCAGACGCTCAAACATCTGTGCACAGTCCAAACAATGCATAAGGTGAGCATGCAGCTCATTTTCTTCTTTTGGAGCTAAATCTCCATCTAGCTGTCTTTGCATGTACATCATCACCTCTTGACATTTCATCCCCGAACACCTCCTTTCTGATAATCTTGGAGTAACGACTGTAAGGTGTGTCTAGCTCGAAATAAGTAAGACTTCACCGTATTGAGTGGTAAGTTTAGCGATTCTGCAATTTCATGATACGAAAAGTCCTGCAAATAACGTAGAACAACTACAGTGCGATGGTGTTCGGGAAGCTTTTCAATAGCCTCTCTAATATCCTGAGCTAGGTAACCTGTCAATATTTCCTGTTCTACATCATTATCAGCTGTAAAAGTCATCTCATGTTCATCCATAGAGACCGTTGGTTTCGCTCTGCGAAATTTATCGATGCAGATGTTCGTAACAATCCGCTGCACCCACGTTTTGAACAAGGCTTTTTCTTCATAGGAATTAATTTTGGTATAAATCCGAAGAAGAGCCTCCTGCGAAGCATCAAGCGCATCCTGTTCATTATTCAAAATATAATAAGCCGTCCGATAAACGTGAGACTCAATCTCTCGCAATAGGGTAATGAGCGCATCACGGTCACCGGCTTGTGCTGATCTTACCAGTTCKGGTGCTATCACTGGGATCCCTCCCCCTTGCATTCTTACAGACGCAATGGCATCTCATAAGGTTGCAATTTTTTTAGAATTAATATATTAATAACTTGCATCTATCAGAATAACAAATAATGAGCCACATAACATCTTTTAGACGTATAAAATGATAATTAGTTTCACAATAGTTGATTTTTGCAAAAGAAAAAGCCATATAAGAGCATTCCATCAGGAAATGCTGCTGCTATGGCCTATACCTCCTAACTCCTTTACTTATCTAGTTCCAAAACTTCATTCTTGTAAAAATCCCCGAATTCCGCACCTCCATCTGCACTTCCCCCATTCGATCTGTGCGATAAATGGCCACATTCGCGTTGACCAAGCGATCTGTAATTTCTGGAGAAGGATGGCCATAGGTATTCATAGCGCCCACCGAGATGACTGCCACAGCAGGTTTCCAATACGTTAACCATTCTGAGGTAGTTGAGGTCTTGCTGCCATGGTGGGCAACTTTTAGGACATCGATTTTGTTGTTGTTGCTGATACTAGCACCGGTGCTGGTTGAAGCTAGTAGAGCAGGATGATCACGTAAAAAATCCAGCACGGCCGCTTCGGATTCTTTCTCCATATCTCCTGTAAACAGCCAGCGTGTTCCTCGCATTTCGAGCAAGAAAACAACGGATCTCGCATTCTGCTCTTTGACAATTTCAATCATTGTCGGATTCGTTTCAAGCGGATAAATCACCTGCAATTTCGTAACAGGATCGATGTCGATCCAATCATCTACTTGCGCAGGTAATAAAGGAACTTCCTTTTGAACCAGTGCAGAAAAAAAGGTCGTCATGGAGCTGCTTTCCTTAAATGTTCCGTTAAATAGAAATTGCTTCACTGGAATTTGTTCTATAACAGCCTGTAAACCGCCACTGTGGTCCGCATCCTCATGGGTAAGTACGAGAAGATCTAGACTTTGAATGCCTCTTTTTTTCAGGAGAGGAACTAGTAGTTTTTGGCCTACTTCAAACGGATCCTTACGAATTTTCCAATCATCACCTGGCTTACGGAACGTGAGCGTCCCTCCTCCATCGATTAATACATGGCGACCGTATGGCGTTCGAATAAGGATGGCGTCCCCTTGCCCCACATCGATAAATTGGACAAGACCTGTTCGTTGAAAGCGATTTGGTGAATACCCCATCCATAACAGGAAGAGAAAGCCGCCTATTGCCAGGAGTAAACTGAGTTTGATAGGGATTCTCTGTGGACTTTTCCTGCTGTCGACTTCCAATAAAATGGGGAGCTMATCCTTCGAACTTAGGTAACTGCGATGCCAGAGTACATAGATAATAACTAGGAATCCATAGTAAAAACAGATCCAAGCCATACTTGGCGATGGCCAAATCATGGTGAGATGAGGAATCTGTTGTAGTTGATCCGTAATCCAGAAAATCGCTTGATTCAGCCAGGAGATGAGTAGTCCTATTCTTTGACCTAAAGGAATGTAAATTAGCCCTAGCGCTAAGGCAACCAAGCCTGCTGGAAACACGATCATGCTGATGACAGGGACTAACACTGCGTTCGCGATCCAAGATAACAAGGAAAACTGATTGAAATAGTAAATGGATACCGGAAAAGAGACGGATTGGGAAACGAGTGTGATGGCGAGGGTGTTTTTGAGCGTGGGCGAATTTAGGTACGGTGAGAGCAAAAACGTTACGCGTTRCACGCCGAGGATGAGTCCAAGTGTGACTAAAAAGGAAAGTTGGAAGCTTACATCTAGCAAAAAGTAAGGGTCCCATACAAGCATAGCCCACGCTGCCACGGCTAGTATGTGCAACACCTCTTTCATACCTCCACGCCGAGCGGCATACAGGGCGATCATCGACATAAGCCCTGCCCTGACAATGGACGGCGATGCCCCAGTCACGAGGACGTAGAACGGGAGCAGGCCCATGCAGATGAGCAAATAGGTTTCTTTGGTAACTTTAAAACGGCGCAAGATCCAGATGCACACGCCTAAAAAAACAGCAATATTCAAGCCTGATATTGCTAAAATATGTGTCAGTCCCAGCTCCGAAAATTGCTGGAAGCGATCTGGGTCCAGATCGTCCGTAAGGCCGATCAGCATGCTTTTCATGAATCCCGCCTGCGACGCGGGAAAGATCACGTCCATGCGCCTGCTGAGCGCRGCGCGCAGCTCGTCGTTCCAGCGCAGCAGCTGGACGACGCTGAAGTGCGCTGCCGCAGGCTGCACCTGCGCCTGATCCACCCCTTTGGCTGAAAGCAGCCAATGGGTGTGGTGAAGGCGCAAATATCGGCGGTAGTCGAAGCCGCCGAAGTTGCKGGCTGGGGACGGGCTGCGCAGCGTCCCCGTTAGCGTGAGGGCGTCGCCGCGGCGCCAGCCCGACGCGATCGTCTGCTGCGCCTGCTCCATCAGGCGCAGCGAGACCTGCACGCTTTCCCCGCCGAGCGGGAAAGTGGTGTTGTCTTGGAAGCGGACGGACTCCGCTTCCAGGGTGAAGCTGGCCCTGTCACCGTCAATGGTGACAGGGCTAGCAAACCGGCCGAGCAGCGTGACCTCGCTGCCGTCAGGGCTGATCTGCTGCTGCTGCGCCAGCGGCAGCGCAGTGATGTTGCGCTGGTCGGTCCCTTGATAATAGCCGTAGGCTATTACGACCAGCAGCAGGGCGCCCAGCGGCTGCCGGCCAGGCAGACGCAGCGCGTAGAGGATGACGAGCGCGGCTAACAGCAGCGCGCTGGTCATCCATGTCAACCAAGCGAGCTCAGTATAGATCGCGAGCACATAGCCACTTATCCACAGGCAGCATCCTTGAACAACTGGTCTTTTCATGGAAGATCTCTCCTTCATTTTCACTTTCTTACGATCTCAAACAAAAACCTCTTTCTAACACACCCAAATGGCTGCACTAGAAAGAGGTTCTTCCCCTTAACTACATTCAATTTAGTTCACAGTTCTGGATCCTTTGAACTATCTCTTTACATCCTCATCCGCTTACCTGAACACGATCTTGTTTAATAAATACAATTGACAGGCAAAAGCACATGGATTATATTCGTTGTACATACAAAATACAAAGGAGAACATGACATGACTATCAACGTTCAAACACCAGAAACGGATGACAACGAAGCTTTTTTGCATCAATGCTTATACTTCACTACAAATCGGCTAAGTCGGGCAATTAGCCGAATGGCCGACGATGCTTTTGCAACAACAGGGCTTGCACCTGCTTATGGTTATTTACTCAGACTGGTTGTTGCAAAACCTGGAATTCCTCAGAAAGAGCTTTCAGAAAAGCTCCATATTACGCCATCTACGCTTACCAGATTTATCGATAAGCTGGAGCAAAAACGACTCGTAGAGCGCCAAGTTAAAGGAAAAACTGTACTCGTCTTTCCCACAGAAAAAGCTATTGAACTCGAGCCTTCGCTTCGTGCAGCATCGAAGGAGCTTCTTCGGACCTATAAGGCTATTCTTGGAGATGAGGTTGCTATGATCTTGACGCAATCTTTGGAATCGGCCAGTGAGAAATTAGAAATTTAAGAGGTGTAGAACATGAATCAAACAACTAGCAAGTTTTATTACGGCTGGATTATTGTATTGCTAACGTTTGTCACATTACTGGTGTCAGCAGGCATACGTTCCATGCCAAGCGTCTTGATGATCCCTTTCCAAGAAGAATTCGGCTGGAGCCGCGGGGCTATATCAAGTGTTGCTTCTATCGGAATTTTATTATATGGACTTGTTGGTCCGTTTTCTGCAGCACTGTTATTGCGCTTCGGTATCCGCAAGGTTGTAATGCTAGCATTGTCCGTTCTAGGTGCTAGCCTCGCCGTCACGCCGCTGATTACTTCCTTGTGGCAGTTCGATTTACTGTGGGGAGTCGTTTCGGGTCTTGCAAGCGGAATGATGGCAAACGTGCTTAGCATCACTGTCAGCAATATATGGTTCGTCAAGCGTAAGGGACTCGTAGTTGGCATACTGACGGCAAGTGCAGCAACTGGTCAGTTGCTATTCCTCCCATTGATTGCAATGGTGACTTCCGATTACGGCTGGCGGTATGCCATGTATGCAGCGGTAGCCGCTATCGTAGTTGTCTTTATTCTGGTAGCCATATGGATGAAGAACAATCCTTCAGATGTTGGTGCAGCGCCATACGGTACTATAGAGGTTGTAAAGCCAGAGCCTTTCAAGGGCAATGTATTTCTTACCCCTATCCAGAACCTCGTTATTGCATCTAAAAATAAAACATTTTGGCTGCTCGCGGGCACCTTCTTCATTTGTGGATTCTCGACAAATGGTTTGATCGGCACTCACCTCATTGCCGCTTGCGGAGATTACGGGATGATGGAAGTTGCCGCTGCTGGGCTTCTAGCCATGATGGGCGCTTTTGATTTATTCGGAACAACGATATCTGGCTGGTTAACTGATCGATTCGACAGCCGCTGGCTACTTTTCTGGTACTACGGTCTGCGCGGTTTATCCCTCATTTTTTTACCGTATGCCTTGGCTACTACTCCGTACATGCTAGTCGTGTTCTCGGTATTTTACGGACTCGATTGGATCGCAACCGTACCGCCTACCGCTAAACTTGCAGGTGAAACTTTCGGTAAAGAAAAATCTGGCATGATATTCGGCTGGATTGTGGTGGCTCACCAGATCGGTGCCTCTTTTGCCGCATACGGAGCAGGTCTAATGCGTGACTGGCTTGGCAGCTACTCGCAATCTTTCTTCATTGCTGGTCTTACCTGCTTCATTGCCGCTTTATTCGCTATTCGTATACAGCGCCATCTTAAAAAGCCCAAAGAACAGGCAGTACTGTTGTAAAACCTTTACATGTAGTCGCTCAAGCATAGGCACTGCCGTATAAGCAGCTATGGGAGTTGTCAAAACAATGACCAATTCCCTAGCTGTCGAATACGAATCAAACAAGCACATTTGCATGATCGCGGTCTCTCTTGGCTTCGTCAAATCTGGCGCTGTGCTAGTTAGTTCACGACCTCAGATACCGTACCCGCTGGCGGCTCATATGCGGTCATCTGGCGGAATGAAATCCCTCTAGCTCCCATCAACTCGCTAACCTTCTCATGATCCTTCGGATACCCCCGATGAAACACGATCTCTGTCACTCCGCTGTTAGCCAACATGTTCGCACAGGTCCAGCAAGGCTGATCCGTAACATATACGGTAGAACCCTCGCGATCTTCMCGATCGGTAAATAGCAACAAATTCTGCTCCGCATGAATGGTACGTATGCAACGGTGTTTCCGCACGACTTCTTCTACATCGGCAACGACCTTCAGCTCGATTTCTTCCACAAGCATGCAGCCTGCTTCCGTGCAATCCGCTACACCCATCGGTGCTCCATTATACGCGGTTCCGAGCAACTTCTTCCCTTGAACAAGTACCGCTCCAACATGTCTGCGATTACACCGCGACCGTGTGGACGCCATATAGGCAATATCGAGGAAATACGTATCCCAATCTTTCCGGATGCTCATGATGATTGACTCCCTCCTGATGACTAAGTACTCCAATACTATTTTCGTAGTTAAAACGATTTCTAGTATTTTCTCATATTTTGCTAGAAATGAAAAGACGACGCTAGACTGGCCCTACAAATATTGATCCCTTCAGCTTCTCGAACATTTTCTCTCCGATCCCTTTCACATCCTTGAGTTCTTCGACTCGCTTGAAACGTCCCTTTTTCATACGGTACTCAAGAATAGCTTTGGCTTTACTTTCACCGATCCCAGGCAGTTTATCTAACTGCTCCAGTGTAGCCGTGTTTAAATCTAGAAGTCCCTTCTGAGCTTCATTCGATGGAGCTACAGTTATTAGAGGAGGTACAGGACTAGCAGCAGAGGTTGGATGAGGCGCTGAGGTCGAGAGTGAAGTTTGCGTGGATGCTCCCGTTGTACTTGAGGGTGTKGATATCACTTCTGAAGATGACGATGCTTCATTCGAATTCGCCTTTGGTGTTGCTTTTGGTTTTGCAGTAACAACGGGGACAGATTTCCCTGCTGCCGCTTTTTTCTCATTTTCCCCTTGCAAAAGCAATTCTTCCATCTGCGTATTGATTGGCATGAACGCTGTTTGAATGGTTGGCTGTCCACCACGTAGAAATGGCCATACAACCCAAACAAAGAGCGAAACAGCGCCAAGAATCAGCCCGATTCGCTTCATTTTATTTCCAAAAAAATCCACAAACTACCTTCTTTCTTAGCATATTTGCGTTTGAGCAGCCATATACTTGAAAAAGCGTCCCAATGACTACACAACTAGTCACGATACGATTGAGACGATGCTTGGACCTCTATCCTTGCCATCCATGGCTGAGCGACCGCGATTATAGGTTGGTATTCGTATAAAGACTGATTTTATCGGGAGGGATCACTTGATGAAAGCTGGATTCATCGGTACTGGAAGTATGGGAAGTATACTGATTGAAGCATTCATTCATTCCGGGGCATTCAATCCCGAGCAAATTATTGCTAGCAATCGAACATTACGTAAAGTTGAACTACTCGCGGAGAACTATCCTGGCCTGATCGTGGCAGAAACGAATCGTGAAGTCGTGCGTGGAAGTGATTTGATTTTCTTATGTGTGAAACCATCTGAATTCATAAAGGTTATTGATGAAATCAAAGAGGACGTGCTTTCCTCTCAATTTATAATATCCATCACGAGTCCTATTCTGATTAAGCATTTGGAAGGTCTTTTACCAGCTAAAATAAGTAAAATCATACCGAGTATCACGAACTACGTTTTAAGTGGTGCTACGTTATGTATTCACGGAAATCGCATGCAGCCTGAAGATAAAGAATGGCTTGAAAATATTTTCACACATATTTCTACACCCATACGTGTATCCGAGAATTATACGAGAATTTCATCAGATTTATCTAGTTGTGGGCCTGCTTTTCTAGCTAGCTTTATTCAAGCATTCATTGATGCGGCTGTAGAGGAAACGGGTATTTCTGCTGAAGAGGCCACATTGCTGGCAAGTGAAATGACGTTAGGTACAGGAAAGTTACTTACTACGGGAGGCTTCAACCCTGTTAGCTTACAAAAGCGGGTATCTGTTCCTGGAGGCATTACGGCAGAGGGTTTGCGTATTTTGGAAAAAGAGCTTTGCGGAGTTTTCTCTCAAGTTATTAATGCGACACATGCGAAATATGAAGAAGACATTGAGAAGGCTGAGCAGCTTTTCGCCTTAAATCAAAAGCAGTAGCCTTCCCAACGCATTACACCTTCATTTCTTAACTTACAACGATGTTGACTAATTTACCCTTTACAACAATCAATTTGCGAACGGCCTTTCCGGCGGTCGCTTCTTTGACTTTGTCGAGTTCAAAAGCCATTTTCTCCATCGCTGCTTCATCTGTATCTTTGGAAATCATCACACGATCAACAATTTTMCCATTGATCTGCACAACGATTTCAACTTCATTATCCACGGTCCATGCTTCATCATAAGCTGGCCATGCTTCGTACGTAATGGATTCCACGCCGCCTAATTTCTCCCAAAGCTCTTCTGCTAAGTGAGGTGCGATCGGGGAAAGCATTTGCACGAAGTTTTTCATTGCTTCTAGTGGCAGGCGCTCTGTTTTGTAAGCCTCGTTGACGAAGATCATCATTTGGCTAATCGCAGTATTGAAGCGAAGCGCATCGAAATCTTCCGTAATTTTCTTGATCGAACGGTGCCATGTACGTTTGAATGTATCGCTGCCTAGCGTTTCATCCCCGCTGATTTTGGCGTGGACCTGACCGTTATCATCAACGAACAGCCTCCACACGCGATTCAAGAAACGGTAGATCCCGTCTACTCCTGTTGTATTCCACGGTTTCGTCGCTTCCAATGGTCCCATGAACATTTCATAAATACGAAGTGTATCCGCACCTTGATCGCTCACGATATCATCTGGATTCACAACATTGCCGCGTGATTTACTCATTTTCTCCATGTTCTCGCCAAGAATCATCCCTTGGTTAACAAGCTTATGGAAAGGCTCTTTGGTATGGACAAAACCTAGATCGTAAAGCACTTTATGCCAGAAGCGCGCATACAGCAAGTGAAGAACTGCGTGCTCTGCTCCACCGATGTATAGATCAACCGGCAACCATTGCTTTTGCAGCTCATCCGAACAGAAGGCTTGATCATTCTTTGGATCGATGAAACGCAGATAATACCAGCAGCTTCCCGCCCATTGTGGCATCGTATTCGTCTCACGACGAGCTTTCATACCTGTTTCTGGGTCAATCGTATTCACCCATTCAGAAACGTTAGCAAGCGGTGACTCCCCAGTACCGGACGGTTTGATTTCATCCACTTGTGGAAGCAATAATGGCAGTTGATCCACAGGAACAGGTTTCATGGTGCCATCTTCAAGGTGAAGAATCGGAATCGGCTCACCCCAGTAGCGTTGACGGCTGAACAGCCAGTCTCTCAAACGGTACGTTACTTTGCCGCGGCCTTTACCATTTTGCTCTAACCAAGCGATCATATGGCTGATGCCTTGCTCGATGTTCATTCCATCGATTGGACCGGAATTCACATGTTTGCCATCGCCTGCATAGGCTTCCTTCTCCACATCTCCGCCTTGGACCACTTCGATAATTGGCAAATCAAATTGCTTCGCAAATTCCCAGTCACGTTGGTCGTGTCCTGGAACCGCCATGATCGCCCCTGTGCCGTAACCGCCAAGGACATAATCAGCGATCCAGATTGGCACTTTCGTGTCATTAACTGGGTTGATCGCATAAGCTCCTGTGAACACACCTGATTTGTCTTTCGCCAAATCAGTACGCTCCAAATCGCTTTTGCGTGAAGCTTTCTCTTGATATTCTTTGATGGCTGCTGATTGCGCTTCTGTTGTGATCTGTGCAACAAGCTCATGCTCCGGCGCTAATACACAATAAGTTGCTCCGAACAATGTATCTGGACGAGTTGTAAATACCGTAAGGCTCTTCTCGCTTTGACCCTCAATCGCGAATGTAACTTCTGCACCCGTTGATTTCCCAATCCAATTGCGCTGCATATCCTTAATACTTTCGGACCAATCAAGCTCCTCAAGATCTTCAAGCAAACGCTCCGCATACTCCGTAATTCTCAAAATCCACTGACGCATCGGTTTCCGAATAACCRGATGGCTACCACGCTCGCTTAGTCCGTMAATAACTTCCTCATTTGCGAGTACAGTACCTAGTGCCGGACACCAGTTAACTGGAACTTCATCAACGTAAGCAAGACCTTTATTGTACAGTTGGATGAATATCCACTGCGTCCATTTGTAGTACTCCGGATCCGTCGTGCTAATCTCACGATCCCAATCGTAAGAGAAACCAAGTGATTTAATTTGACGGCGGAAYGTATCAATATTTTTTTTCGTAAATTCACGCGGGTCATTTCCTGTGTCTAAAGCATATTGCTCAGCAGGAAGACCGAACGCATCCCATCCCATCGGGTGAAGGACATTAAAGCCTCTCATCCGTTTGAAACGGGAAACGATATCTGTCGCTGTGTAGCCTTCTGGATGCCCTACGTGCAAGCCAGCACCGGATGGATAGKGGAACATATCCAAGGCATAAAATTTCGGTTTATCCGAATTTTCCAATACCTTAAATGTTTTCTTCGCATCCCAGTATGCCTGCCATTTCGGTTCAATGGCTTGTGGGTTATAGCCTTGTTGTTCTTTTGTTTCTTTCAATTCTTGTGTCATACCTTCCATGCCTCCCTAAGTTACTCTCTGCTCATGTATGCAAATACGCACAAAAAAACCTCACATCACTAGCGGATATCGCTAGGGACGAGAGGTATAATTCCCGTGGTACCACCCTAGTTAACACAAGGCGTTCTTCACCTGTGTTCACTCTGCCCCTTAACGCGGGTGAGACGATCCAGCTAGCGCATCTGATCAAGGATCAGGCGGTTCACCTTCTAGCTCCGAGGCGAGTTCTCAAGACGAACATCTGCCGGCTCACACCCTAGCTCCGACTCTCTGAAAGATGCTGTACAAGGTACTATTCCTCATCTAAGCTTTCCATACAACTGATTAGCTTTGATTATATGTAAAATAATGCCGAACTGTCAAGCCGAGGGCAAATCCCGTCATCAGTATTATTTTTTCGCAATAAAGAAAGCTCGCTCTGTCTTCTCTGTTGGTTGTTCCCACGTAAAATCAGCTGCTTGATGCACCTCACGAAAACCTACCTCGATCAGCATTTGTTCTAGCCACTGCAAGGGATACGCTCGTTGTTCATG
>NZ_JBFTPF010000095.1:0-17477 GCF_056398345.1 Paenibacillus sp. 01T442 | reverse complement strand
CTGTGCAGTCGATGTAATATCTCCTGCTGCAAAAGCGATCGATGGGTCCGTTTTTGGGCCAGGCTCCCCTTTCACATAACCCATTGCCATTTCGATTGGATTTTCAACGGTGAAGGAAGAGTCGCCCATGCCTGCTGGCTTAAATATATTCTCAGTAATGTAGTCTTCGTATGACTGACCCGATACTTTTTCAACAATCATCCCCAGTAAGAAAAATCCGGAATTGCTATAACTGAACTTTTTGCCAGGTGTGAACTTTATTGGTTTGTCCTTAAACAAATCGACTAGCTCTCCCTTTGAGTACTTGTGGTCAAGTTCGAACTCCTTCGTCTGAAAATAATCAACATACCCTGAGGAGTGGCTCAATAGATGATGAAGCGTAATGGACTCACTGTTCGGAAGATCAGGATAATATTTGCTTAATGGATCTTGAACGGAGAGCAGTCCCTTTTCTTCCAGTTGCATGATCGCTGTAGCTGTAAACGTTTTTGAAATGGATGCGATTCTAAATTTAGTATTCGGCTGATTAGCGAGGCCTTCCCCCTTGTTGGCCATTCCATACCCTTTTTCCATGACAATGTTACCGTCTTTGGCAACGAGAACGATACCGCTGAAGTTTTCCTTTTTGGCCATGAATGTATCCAATTTCTTTTGTAGATCCCCCGGCAGTTTAGATGGATTGGAGTATCCGAACAATAATACCGCTGCAATCGATACTATAAGTAGAATAAATAAACTATATAAAGTTCTTTTTAGTATTTTTTTCACAAATTATCCTCCTGAAATCCGCTATTTGTGTAAGTTGTTCGTAAAGTCGCATGACTCGATTCAATTCCATTCATCATGCTTTAGTCCACATACGTCTTGAAGCGGCCACAGCACCCGCTAATAATACGACAATAAACACGCTGGATAGAACTATCGCTAACCACATATTCTCCCCCMCTTGACCTTTCAGCAGGATTTGCCCCGCTTCGCCTGTCAATCGGCTCGGACTCCACTTCATCGTATCACCAAGCACCTGAGTGAGAATAGCAAGAACGGCGGCTAACGCTAATGAAATAAAGGCTATTCCTCCAGTTGATTTCAGAATAGAGCTAAGGAGAAGGGTTATCGTATTAATGAACATTAGCCATAAAGAGAAAATCAAATAGCTGGTCCATACCAATTGAAAGGGGATACTATCGAAAAGAACACTAGTATAATACCAGGTTCCGAACTGCCCAAGCCCAACAGCCGCTAGTGTAATGACATTCATCCCAGACCACTTCGCCAGAATATAGCTCGTGTGCGACACCGGCTTAACCAGCACCATGATGACCGAACCGGACTGCCGTTCTGCAGCAACGATCCCCATGAAGGAAAGAGCGAGCACGAGCAAGCCAAGCGTCCCATATTGAGACAAGGACTTCACCATAATTTCTTCAGATGTTGGAAGGGGAATCAGCTTTGCTGCGTCTGCTGCAACCCCTCCTGCCTCCAATATTTGAGGCATATAATAAKAGGTAACCGGATTCGATATTCCAAGAAACAGAAACACAAGAGGAATCCATAACCATTTATAATTGCGTGCACTCTCCAGCATTTCCTTGTGAAACAGAAGTGTCCACGTACTCATGCTTGCACCGCCTTCATAAACAAATCTTCCAACGAGGAATTACCAACCTCGAAGCTCTCAACTTCCATTCCTAAGTCGGCTATCTCCCTTAAAAGGGATTGCCTCGCCTCAGGTATGCTGGTAACCTGCAGGGTAATCCTGCCATGCTCGAATTCGATTTCTTTTACGAATGGCCGATTTTGTAAGCCTTGAATCCACTTCGGAAGGGCATTTCCGACATTAATTCGAATCTGCGGCTTCTGATGATTTAACATTAATTGTTGCAGATCTCCCTTCACAACAATACGCCCTCGATTCATAATGATGACATCGTCGCTTATTTCCTCCGCATCATGCAGGACATGGGTGGAGAAGAGAACCGTCGTTTCCCGCTTCATTTCTCTCAGAAGCTCCATGACTTCCCGACGTCCCTGCGGATCAAGCGCAGACACCGGCTCATCAAGAATAAGCAGCTTAGGACGATGAATGATCGCTTGTGCCAATCCGAGCCGCTGTTTCATCCCTCCGGAATACCCGCTGATTTTACGTTTCGCCACTCCCTTCAAACCTACGCGTTCCAACAGTTCATCTGCTCGGCTTACTGCTTCTTTCGACGATATTCGAGCAAGCTTACCTGTAAATTCAAGAAATTCTTTGCCGCTCATCCAATTAAAGAACGAAGGGTATTGCGGCAAATAGCCTATCGACTCCCGTAGATCTTTCTGAGCTTCGTCCGTAAATTGGATTGTTCCAGAAGAAGGCTCCAGCAACCCGGAAAGCATCTTTAAAGTCGTTGTCTTACCTGCTCCATTAGGACCCAGAAGAGCCATACAACGACCCTGTGAGATGTTAAATGATAAACCATCGACAGCGGTACTCGTTCCAAACCGTTTGACTAACCCGCTTATCTCAAGCAAACTCACGATTCACTCTTCCTTCCAACTGTAAAGTAAACAATCGAACCAAGTATATTACCTAGGAGAATAACGAACACCCATAACAGCTTCGGTCCTCTTGTCGTTTCTCTTCTGTACAAGTCCACAAACGCAATAATCATTAGAATAAGTTGAATCACTACGATAGGCAGTATAACGGCTAGATTAAGATCTTGTAATTGCATGATAATTCCTCCAATTGAAATGTAATTAGATGAGCAGAATTCCTACGATTATTGTCGTGATGMCGATAGCTGCAATGAACAAGCTAGACCTTCCGATCGATCGAGCAACCAATTTTACTGTAATCATGTTTACCGAGCTATGCAGCGGAATAAGCAGCATAACCGACCAGGGATAGAAGGCGACAATCAACGTGCATCCAATATGGAAAGCGGATGCCCAAATTCGCTCTAGAATTCCCCACAAAGGGCTGGCTTGAATCGTGCCCTGCGCTTCAAGAAGCTGCTTTGCCTGTAACGCCTTCTCATCGGTCCGATTCGCAAGTGTTGCGATGATAACGATATTCACCATTACGAATATCACTTCTATAGCCGCCCAACCTTGGCCAATCGAGATCGCCCAGGATGATGATGCGGATGTAACCGCCAATAGGACAAGCCTTGCGCTTTCCTCCAGCACCCCTGAGCTTGCGACGATGATGTTCTTCGCTCTTTCCTGAGGCATTCTCATAACAAGCGCACTCAGTGGCCCCCTCAACATCAGCGCGATGAACCAACCAAGCGCCCCTAGTCCGAATGCATTCCATTCCATCTTATAGCCTAATGCCCAAAAACCGAACCAAAAAATGAGAGGAACTAGAATATACATCGGTAAAAAAAGGAGCGATCTTCTCGTTGCATGATTGAAGCTTTCAAAATTTGAATCTTGATTCTGGACTGTCGTGCTCATTGTTCTTGTCTCCTTCATTTGTCTTTTGTTGCCCRATATCGGCTTCAGGAATGACAATCGTTGAAATCAATCATCGCCTTCTCCCCCTCCGGCCCAATTTCCGCATACTTCTGGTATCGCTCCTTCATTTATAATCATCTGAACCTTTTTTGATTGAGGATTTCTAACTAGAATTGTGATAATAATTCCTCCTAGCGTCTAAATAGACAAAATAACTAAATGGAACAGATGATTTCCGTAACATCCTCCCTCTCACACAGCACTTTCAGATCATCTAGAACGAGATGAATGCCTTCAGGATCAACTGATTAACCATGCAACACACTCCCGGAAAATAAATGAACCGCGTGTCATTTATTATAAATGACACGCGGTTCATTTTCAATGTATTTTACCATTATTTCTCTGAATTTGCTCCAAGCAAGACCATCAACTGAATTGTCAATTGATGAATTTGCTGTACAGCATCCGTTTGCTGTGATCCAAACGCCAAACTATGCAGCATTATACCGTCTAGACAAGACATCATATATTTCACGATTTCATCCACTGATYGAGTTGGTTTGAATTCCCCTTTTTCTACGCCCCTACGAATCACATCAATAAATATTGCAGTCACACGGATGTGCCTATTCACAAAAAAATCCCGCACTCTCTGCTCTCTCCACCCTGCTGTACAAAACTCATAGATTGCAGGCACTACGCTATCTACAAGACTATCAATCGATTGACTTGTCTCTTGCAAATAACTTGTTAGTACACCTCGTACGGATTCATGATTCTCTTTTAGCAACGTCGACATTTGCTTCTTAAGCTGAGAATCTACATAATCGATTAAAGCAAAAAAGATAGTCATTTTATCCTTGAAATACAAATAAATCCAACCCCGACTCATCCCTGCTTCCTCAACAATGTCCTTCAGCGTCGCTTGTTCATACCCTTTGCGTTTGAACACCTCTGACGCTGATAACAGAATTTGTTCAATCCGTTGCTCCTTATGTTCATCAGAGACTTTTGGCATAACCGCATCACTCCATATCAGTACATTTATGTGAAATTAAAAAGCTTAATTAATATCTAATTTCAATAGCATGTCCCTAATCAAAGCATATTCACTATATTCATCCTCCAATAGAATAACGTCCAAAATACAATAAAGTAATTCGAGTATAATTGGTAACCGTTAACAGCCCTTTAGCTGAGAAGACTACCTATATGCTACTGTCGGCAGCCTTCTTCTGTTTTATTGAGCTAAAGTACCCGTTAACAGTTTCCCTTACTTTACATCCTTATCATGAATAACGCCGAACATTCCTGTCATTCCTTCATGCTTTTTAAAGCCGTATTTATTATAAAAAGATTCTTTACCTTGTGCTGCAAACAAACCGACAAATGATTTTTCGGGAGCGTTTTCCTTTAAGTATTCTTGGATAGTTTCCATTATTAATTTGCCTATTCCTTTGTTTTGATGCTCAGGTAAGACTGCTATATCCTGAATGTAAAAATAGATTCTCCCGTCACCAATTACTCTGCCCATTCCCACTACTTCACCTTGGTATTGGACAATTACACCAAACAGCGATTGGTTTAAAGATTCTTCTGCAACTTCGAAATTCATATAATCTTCCCAACCAACCGCACAACAAACCTTTATATATTCTGATATCGTTGGAACTCTTTTTAGAATTAAAAGATTATTTTCCATAATAACCCTCCTTTCGATGGAAAAAGAACACATTTGAGTATTCGACGAATTCATTGAAGAAACCTGCCCTTTACTTCAACGAGGCTGCCGATTGATGCCGGCAGCCTCTTCCTGATTTCTTATTGAACAAATGTTATCCGTTGGTTGGGCGGTTTAACGGTTAAAGAAACTTTTAGCTAACTACATCGCAGGATACCGTAAATTTCATACCTATCGTCTGCATTACATTTCCTTCAATCTCAATAAAGCCTTCTTCGCCTCTATATTTGGGCAATACAAATAACTCCTGCACCGAATAGTCCACATCTTCTGCAACATAAGGAGGGGAAGTAACCAGGATAAACCCGACGATTTTTTCATTAATTAAATAAGCTTGTCTTATCTTATTTTGCTGAATTATATCATCACAGTTTTCAAATTTAGGATACTTAATTGCGAACGACTACCTTCGTTTTAACTGGTATGTGATCATAAAGCCATTTTGCATCTGAGATTGTTAGACGGAAACAACCATGGGAAGCCTTTTGACCAAGTTTTTTTGCTTCTTCTTCAATTACATTCCCRTTCTTATCCATGGCCACTGTATGGAACAAAAACTCTCCGTGGTTCTTCCACGAAACATAGTATTTCGCGCCTTCATGTTCGGAATTGTTATAAAACCATTCGCCTCTTTCTGACTGGACATAGAACGTACCCTTAGGTGTTGAATTGTCTGGGGACGTATCTAGCCCTGAAGAAGTCACCATGGTGTATAATGTACGTTCACCATCTTTGATGTAAACTCGTTGCTTGTCAATAGAGACATCGATCCATATAGCTTCCTCCTTCGAGACCTTTGGGTATTCTCCTCCAGAAGGTTGTGTCCAATCTACTACTGGCTGAGAATCTCGGGAAGGTAAATCAGCTATGTTTTGAGACGACAACGGTTCCTCAGGAGCGGTTACCGCTGCATTTGGTATTGTATTCAATTGTGTCACTACTACCGCTTTAGCGGACTGGCAACCACTCAAAACTATACTAACAATAATCAGAATTCTAAAAAGCGAAAACAAACGAAACATAAGTATCCCTTCCTTTTATAGATGAATCACGCATATAATCTTGTAAGGAGTGAAATGAAATATCACTCTTTGTGCCCTATGAAGATCATGCGTGGAGATAGATTATCATCATTGACTTGGCCTTCATAACTACCATAAACTTTATCAACAACTAGATTAGCGCGATTCATCATTTCCAACATCATAAGTTTGTCGTAGAGTTTAATCTGCTCTATGTAGTTACGATCAGATGCTCCTGTCTGAGAAATCTTAATTCGCTTTCGAACGTAACCGCCTTCTATACTCCGTTCTTCCTTTATAACCAGTCCCTCTTCTTCTCGTTCCGAAGCAGCAACCAAATGTGTTGTCACGTAACCTGGGTTTAAATAATCTATAATGTATTGACCCCCTGGCTTTAGTAGTCTGTAGACTTCATGAAGAACTTTTTGATTTTCATTATCAGACTCAAAATATCCAAAAGATGTAAATAAATTCACAATAGCATCAAATGATTGTTCCCGCGGTACTGCTCGCATGTCACTAAGCAGCCACTCAACTTTACCGTCCCTGTCATTGTTCTTAGCTTCTGACAATAAAACTTGAGACAAGTCAACTCCCGTTACGAGGTAACCAAACTCGGTTAATGCCATCGAATGACGACCCATCCCACAGCATAAATCAAGAATGGTAGCTTCCTTTGGTAATTGTAGCCATTCAACCATTTCTTTTACCTCGTTGTAAGCTMCTTGATGATCCCTATGCTTATAAACCATTAAATAATCTTGACCAAAGCTATCTTTATACCAATCTTTCATAATGTCACCTCACTCATTTCCTTTAAGTGATTATATGTAATAATTACGATTAAAACGCAATAAAACTTAGGAATCGGATCCTTCAGTCCGACAAGGAAGCACAGTCGCTCTTATGATTTAAACTGCACGCTGTACAATAACCATACACATCAAGTTTGTAACTAATTGGTTTGAAGCTATCCGTCACCGTGGGGAGATCGAAGCGCTCCGTCTTCGCATCAATGGGAATCGTCCGTTCGCAGTCAACACAGATCAAATGATACTTGGGATGCTCTGGATCCATCATGCGATAGCGAACCTCCTCCCCGAGAACGAAGGGTTCAATGATCATCAACTCAGTAAAAAGCTTAATATTCTGATATACGGTGCCATAGCTCAGTCCGAGGAATGTTTTCTCTAGCTTTTGATAGATATCAATCGCAGTCAGAGGTCGCGTGGACTCTTGAATTAAATGGATCATAGCTTTACGTTGCTCGGTTAACTTGGAGCCTTTCTTTGCCAGCTTTCGAAACGGCTCAACCAAATCCTTCCCACAAGGCTCAACCATTCAAATGCTCCCCCCTCCACTGACCTCTTGAAAAAATTCAACTCGATCCAACTGCCTGTCTTTCACTTGGCAAGCTTCTCGGATGATAAGCCTCATAACCATGAAGGATTATATCGTAACTCCATTCACTATCTTCGATAATCATTCTACGCTTGGCTTTCAGTATAATTTGCTCAATATCAGCAAAGCTGCAGCCCTGCAATAGTTCCTTCGATTGCTCAATGAGCGCACTATTACCTGCCGAACCCCCAATTAATTTCGTTAGAAATAGTCCCAACTCGTCTTTGTTAGGCAAAGCATAATTCATGCGTGTGTCAAACCGGCGCCAAACTGCATTATCCAATTCCTCTTCCAGATTCGTCGCAGCTATAAATATACTGTTGCCTTGAAATTCATCGAGACATTGAAGGAGGGTATTCACGACCCTGGCCATCTCTTTCACTTCATCGATCGAATCCCTCGCTCTTGCAACAGCGTCAAATTCATCCAGAAACAGTACACATTGCGCTAGTTTGGCGAATTCGAATATTTTTCGAACGTTCGAACCGGTTTCACCTAGATGACTATGTATGATCGCATCTAATCGAACAACAATGAGTGGCAATTCCAGACGATGAGCTAGATAAAAGGCTGTTAGCGTTTTCCCAGTTCCAGGAGGGCCAAACATCACGATTTTATTCGGAATTGGTACATCCGCTTCCTCGAATTTCGCTTTCATATTCTGTATGGTTATGAACTCTTCCACGATCTGCTGATTATTTGCTTGCAGGACAATATGCTTTATCTTTTTCAAACATTCATCAGGTGTATAGACAGTTGCCGTCTCTATCCCCTTGGATTTAGGGAGACGTATGTTTTTCTTAATGGTCACCAATGCTGCTCCTCACTTCGTTGTTTGTATTGAACCAGCAAGATCTAAGAATTCGAATGTTTCCGCACATTCCTGAAGCAGTCGACAGAAAGAACGGTTGTGGCCTATGTAAAAGGATGAAAGATCGTATCGATTCCTTCCTGGTTCAAAGGATACCAATACACGATGTTTCATGCGCTTCATTGTCAAATGAACGAATTGCTCTGCTTGCTCTGAGGCTATTAAAGTTAGATACGCATACAGGGAATGGTCTTCAGGCTCATCGAGAGGGCTAACACCCGCGCAAGAAAATTCAGTCACGATGCCCTTCTGCTGAAGGGATGTCAACGCTGGAAACAATTGCAGATCAACAAGGATACTTCCAAACAATGTGGTCAACTTCACCTGCTTGCGCTCCTTATCTCGAGCTGCCCATAGCAGTAATTCCTCTCCGCGGCGATGCCACTGCGCTTTGGAGTGTTGGCTCATTATGATTTCTTTGTCCTCTTTGGCATTCATCCTCATCAGACGGCCAGACCTCCTTCGGATATCTCTTTATTAAACAGGAAGCCCGGACAAGCAGCCCGGACTTCCTATGTTATCCTTATCGCGTTTCACGATGAAGCGTCACACGATTCAACCTTGGACAAAACTTTTTTAACTCAAGACGAGCTGGGTTGTTTCTTTTATTCTTGGTCGTTGTGTAGTTTCTATCACCTGTTTCAGTACATGCCAAAGTAATTACGACTCTCATTCCGTTCACCTCCTATCGGTAACCTCTCAATTGATGCTATTGCGGCAATGKACAGGCTTCTTCTAATTCCATCATCGAATTCGGCAAGGGATCTTCAAATTGATTCCAATCGCCTTGCAGTTCAGCATCCGTTAATAAGCAGGCATCTAGCGAGGCCACAATTTCAGCACGATCCATCTCTATCCCAATGAAGACAACTTTATTAATCCGATCACCATAGGTGTCATCCCAGTGCTTAATTTGATCTGCATCTTCTTCAAGAACTGCCTCTCTTTCGCCATCTGGAAGCGCAGACACCCAATATCCTGCTGGGCCGAACTGAATGGAAGGACCTGCCTGGCTTAAATTCTGAGCATGGTCATTACGAGTCGCCAACCACATGATGCCTTTCGCCCGAACAATCTCAGCTGGCCAATCTTCCATCCAGCTCATCAAGCGTGAAGGCTCGAAAGGCCTTACTCGTTCATAGACAAAGGAGGAAATACCGTATTCTTCCGTTTCAGGGGTATGGTTTTCCTTCTMCATTTCTCTCATCCAACCTGCAGATGTACTAGCCTCATCGAAATTGAAGAGATGCGTATTCAGAATTTCTGCGGGAGCGACCATTCCCTGCACGGAACGAATGAATTTCGCTCTTGGCTGTAACGCGCGAAGTACACCMTCGAGCTCCTGCAGCTCCTCTTCTTCCAGCATATCGCATTTGTTCAAGATTAGGACATCACAGAACTCAATCTGATCGATGAGCAGATCTACAACTTCTCGCGTGTCATCTTCCCMAACGGCTTGACTGCGTTCAAGCAATGTTTCTCCTGATGAATAATCGGTCCAGAAGCGATAAGCATCGACTACGGTCACCATCGTGTCCAGTCGGCAGAATTGTGTCAAATCTATCCCTTTTTCCTCATCCAAGTAGCTAAAAGTCTGTGCAACGGGTAAAGGCTCACCAACGCCAGTTGATTCAATGAGGATATAATCAAATTTCTCCTCTTTGGCTAGCCGCTCCACTTCATTCAATAAATCCTCACGAAGGGTACAGCAGATACAGCCATTGGACATCTCCACTAGGCTTTCACTCGTCCGAGACAGTCCGTTGCCTTCTCTTATCAGATTGGCATCGATGTTGACTTCGCTTAAATCATTTACAATGACGGCTACCTTCAAGCCATCCCGATTATGCAGCACATGATTTAACAGTGTTGTTTTACCGGCTCCCAAGTAGCCGCTTAATACTGTGACAGGTATTCTACGATCTAACATCCTCATACTCCTTTTATTCGTAAATTTTACGTATATTACGCAAGCGATAAGCAACCACATGGTTTTCTTGGTTGCTTTTTATTCATTTAACGCTTTCTTCAATGCTTCCAGATTATTGCTCATAACACCAATGTAGTCTAGATTTTTCTTCTTATCTTCATCCGTTAAACCCTCGATTGGATTAAGGACATCCGTTTTGGCGTTGATTTCTTTGGCAATTGTTTGAGCCACTTTCGGATCCACCAACGTCTCAAAAAAGATCGTCTTTACCTGATTATCCTTGGCAAATTTGATGATGTCCGCCATCTTACCCGGAGCTGGTTCTTCTTCAGGCGAGAGTCCTGCGATTGGCACTTGTGTGAGGCCATACTCTTTAGCTAAATAACCGAAAGCGGCATGCTGCGTTACGAAATCTTTCTGTTTGACACCTTTGAGAGCGGTTCGGTACGATTCATCCAAGGATTTAAGCTTTCCGATAAACACATCAGCATTTTTACGATAGTCATCTTTATGTGCAGGATCTGCTTGTGCTAAACCATTAAAGATAGTTTCAACCTCTTTCTGCGCTAGAATCGGATCGAGCCAAACATGAGGGTCCAAGATTTTACCGCCATCAGCTTCTTTATGACCTTCTTCCTCTTCCTCCGGTAGGCCTTCCATTAAATCAATGCCTTTACTTGCTTCAACGACGACTCGCTTCGTATTCGCGGCACTCTTCAATGCTTGTTCTGCCCAGCCTTCAACAATACCGTTGTAAACAAAAACACCGGCTTCCTTCACTTTTTTCATATCTTTCGCACTTGGCTCCCAATCATGCGGCTCAGCGCCTGCAGGGATTAAAGCAATGACATTCGCATGGTCACCAGCTACCTGCTTAGTGAATTCGYACATTGGGTAAAAGGTTGTTACAACATTTAGCTTTCCATCACTAGAAACCGTCTTAGAAGCACATCCTGTTAAAAGTACAGTTGATAATGCAGTGAATGCGAGTGATTTGGCTACCCATGTTTTTTTCATTTTCATGATTCCCCCAATTTAATTTAAAATGATAAGTTAGTTAGATCGATTCGTTAGTCATTTGATGTATGCTGCGAAATGCGCTTTCTTCTGTTTGAAGCTTCTTTTTGTTACTTGCTTTACTGAGCTTCACTAAAACTTTTTTGACACTTAATCCAGCAATTAGAACGATTAGCAACAGAATGGCAATTGTTCCTCCTGGAGGAGTACTGAATTCATAAGATGCGGTTAGCCCGGAGAAAACCCCCAGCAAACCAATACCCATTGCAATAAAAAGTGACGAGGTGAAGCTAGGTGCTATGCGTATGGCCAGTGCCGCAGGAAGCACAATAAGTGCCGAAACAAGAAGCACACCAACGATAGGCATAGCGGCGGATACAATCATGCCGGTTAAGACACTAAAACCAAGCGAAATCCATTTCACAGGGAGTCCATTTGTCTTTGCTGTATCTTCATCAAATGTAATCTGATAAAGCGGACGACGAAACAGAATAAAAAAAACGCCTCCAATCAAAGCAACGGCTAGCATAAGCAGGAGCTCAGTTTCATTCACGGCAACGACAGAACCGAACAAATAAGCAGAAAATCCTTTATTAATACTTTGATTTAGACTCATAATAATTACAGCAGAAGACAAACCTCCAACCATAATAATGGCTACCGAGATTTCGCTATAAGACTTATAGGACCGCCTTACATATTCAACAGCAATAGCACCCAAAGTGGCTACAATAAATCCGGCTAAAGTTGGATTTATGTGCAAGTAGGCGCCACCTGCTACGCCTGCCAAGGAGACATGAGAAAGCATATCTGCCATAAGCGCTTGCCTTCGAAGCATGAGATACACACCGAGAACAGAGGCAATAACAGCAATTAACCCACCGGCACAAAATGCCCGCTGCATGAAGTCGTAGTGCAACATTTCCATCCTCCATCCTCCATCCTCTCCAACTCAATAATCCGATCAAGATAAGGTGCAGCTTCAGCAAGTCCGTGTGTCACCATGACGACTGTTCTCCCATGAGCCTTCACTTGATGGTGCATGAGCTGGTAGAAACCGAAGCGACTTTCCTGATCCATTCCTGTCGTTGGTTCATCGAGCACAAGCATATCGGGCTCCTGTGCAAGAGCTCTGGCAATGCATATCCGCTGCTTCTGCCCCCCAGAGAGCTCCCCAATTTTACGTTTGCGTAAATCCCACATACCCACCTGCCGCAACGCATTCTCCGTCAGTACATCATCTTCCTTGCGAAGCTTTCGAAACCAAGATCCTTTGGCATATCTGCCAGAACGTACAAACTCCAATATGGTACTCGGGAATCCACTGTTGAAAGCTGAAATTTGCTGCGAGACATAACCTACTTGCAACTTCTTGCCCTCTTCATTCGAAGGAGAAAGGAAGACATTCCCCTTCCATGGTTGAAGTAAACCCAACAAGAGTTTAAGCAGCGTAGATTTGGCTGCACCGTTTGGACCGGTCACAGCAACGAACTCTCCTAACTTGATCTCTATATTCGCATCTTGGATACATGGCATATCGTTATAGCCAAACTCGACTCCCGTTAAAGAAGACACTAGCATACATGCAATCCCTCCCTGATTATATATGTAAATATTACGAATAATCATCAAAAAAAATTACAAACTTTGTTTGAAAGACTTTCGTTATATGTAATAATTACGATAATTACTTGTTTATTCGTAATAATTACTTATTACAACAAGAAATATATCTTTTTTAAGAAGCTGTGTCAATAACCAATTTGTAGAGCAGCCTGCTCCATTCGTTAAATGAATGAAACAGGCTGCTCTCGACTACCCCATTTTATATTTATATGTTCAAACTTTGACAATCATCACAAATGCCATAGATCTCAAATCGGTGGCTCGTAATTTTAAACTTACCAGGCAGTGGCATTGCTGCTTCCATGGGACAGTAATCAAACGTCAGCGTTTTCTCACAATGCGTACAAATTAAATGGTGATGATGGTGATGCAAGCAAGTGCTGCGAAATTTTAATCCYCCATCCATAAAATAGAACTGCTCTAGTGCCCCCATATCGCTTAACAAACGCAGGTTTCTATAAACCGTATCGAAGCTGACACTCGGATAGGAAATTGCCATTTGATCATAGACATACTTTGGAGTTAAATATCCATCGTACTTCGCAAAGATTTCTGCAAGCGTGCGTCTTTGCTCGGTTATTCGCCAACCATTTCTCATCATAATCCCGATCATTTCTTCCACTGTTGTTTTGTCAGCCATGTTCTTTTTCCCTTCTAAGTTGAGCATATATTTCTAATATTGATACTTAGGATTGAGTTAGTCAAGAAGTATAAACGTACGTTATAGAGGTAATTTTACTGATTTGACTTTTTGGATGTGTTTCAATTACTATGTAATAGTAATGTTTACGAATAAGGAATGAGGTCTTTCAAACTAACTAATCGAGGTGACTTTTCATGAAAAAAGGGATACATCCCGCATATTATGATGTTATTTTTTTCGATGCAAGCTGTGGTTACAAATTTTTGGGAGGTTCGACACGCACGTCCAAAGAAACGATGCAGTGGGAAGATGGACAGACGTATCCTGTTATCCGCGTAGATGCAAGCTCAGCGTCACATCCTTTTTACACGGGCAAACAGAAAATTATGGATACCGGTGGTCGTGTTGATAAATTCAACAAAAAGCTTCAATTCAAACAATAATTTAATAACTAAGGAGTGATTCCATGTCCAACGTATCTTTAGAAACAGATAACCGCGTTCCGGTTACTGTCTTAACCGGTTTTCTTGGCTCAGGCAAGACTACATTGCTAAATCATGTCATGACGGCAGAACATGGCGAGAAAATTGCAGTTATTATCAATGAGTTTGGTGAAATAGGCATTGATAATCAACTGGTCGTGGGTGCAGACGAAGAAATATTTGAAATGAATAATGGGTGCATTTGCTGTACGGTTCGTGGTGATCTCATTCGCATATTGGACGAGCTTATGGAAGCGAAGAATGGTTTGAACGGACGCAAGCAAGTTCATTTCGATCGTGTACTGATTGAAACTACTGGTTTGGCGGATCCTGCTCCTGTTGCACAAACCTTCTTTGTTGACGATCAAATTGCGAATAATTACAGACTGGATGCGATTGTTACCGTTGTGGATTCGAAACATGCGGAGCAGCAGCTTGACCGAGGACATGAAGCGCAAGAGCAAGTTGCTTTCTCTGATGTGCTTCTTGTGAACAAAATCGACCTCGTTACCGAAGAGGAACTTCTTAAGCTGGAGCAACGCTTACGGGCTATGAATCCTGCTGCCAAGCAGTATCGTACACAACAATCGAGTATTGATATCCGTCATATTCTCGGGCTTAACGCTTTTGAATTGGATAAGAAACTGGAACTCGACCCCGAATTCCTAGAAAGCCACGACCACGACCACGATGATGAAGTGAAATCACTCTTTTTCCGTGAAGAACGACCATTAGATCTAGATAAACTAGAGCAATTCCTCAAGGTTTGGTTACAAGAACACGGTACAGATACGCTCAGGTATAAAGGCGTTCTTCAAATTAAGGGTGTTGAAAAGCGCATTATTTTCCAAGGTGTACATATGCTATTCGCTTCTGCGCCCGATCGCAATTGGAAATCAAATGAAGTTCCGATGAGTGAGTTTGTTATTATCGGACGCAATCTGGACGAGAAATGGTTCAAGTCTGCATTTGCAGATTGCGTAGCTTAAAGAAACAGTTATATGGAAATAAAGGAGCCGATTGGCTCCTTTATTCATTCCTATAGCAAGAGGTCAGAATCTATGTTAACTTCAAAGCTATCTCTGTAAATCTCCTCTTAAAGCATTAGTTAAGGCTTTGACCCATTTTATCCAGGGATGCTTGTATCTCAGCTTTAGAGAAATTCTCACCAATAAACACAGCTACGTTCTGAACAGTAGCCTTGGGATTTATTTTAATAAACTCGACTTCACGATACGCATATTGGAATAAATAGAGGTTCATTCCCATCACATCCTGGAAGTGCAGGATGCCTTTCGCCCTATAAACCTGCTTGGGAAGCTTGCTTATCACTTCTTCAAATGCATCCATTTCGATGGGATGGTCGAAATAGTGTGTGTAGACCATGACATGATCATGGGTATGGTGATGGCCACTCTCGTTCTCCTCGTGGTCGTGTTACTCACAAGCATGTTCAAGTTCAAGTTCATGTTTATGTTCGTGCTCACAGGAATGCCCCTCCTGATGGTTTCCCTCATTAATAAGGGCATGCTTGTCCACTGTGCGGTTTAAGCCATCAAGCACATGCATATCAATGTTACAGTACACCGTGCCATGGATTGGCGCATAGGGGTTCCAGCCGCGAATAATCCCTTCCAACCCGTTGAGCTCTCCAGACGTTATCTTGTCCGTTTTATTGATAATAAGCAGCGAGGCACAGCGGATTTGATCCTGCATAAGACGGTAGGTTTTGCCATTGTTGCCACGGCTTAAGGAGAGAAGGTGCGGCGCATCAACCACAGTAATGATGGACTTTAAATCTACTTGCAGAATCAGCGAAGCATCTGTTACGCCTTCAATAATCTCAATAGGATTAGCTACGCCGGTTGATTCTATAAAAATCACATCCGGTTGATGCTCCAAATAAAGACTTTGGAGCGTCATTCCCAAATCACCACGAATGGTGCAGCAAATGCAGCCACTGAGCATCTCTGCCATAGGTACTACATCACCTACAATCAGTCCATCCAAATTGACGTCACCGATTTCATTCATGATTACAACAGGCTTTTTGCCTGATTCGGTGTAATAGTCTAATGCCTTCTTTAGTAATGTGGTTTTCCCACTGCCTAAGAAACCTGAAAAGATGTGAATTGGTACTGTAATATTCATATAGTTCATTCCCCGCCGACATTTCTTTAATAGTAATTTTTACGATGTTTAATGATAGGGTGGCGCAGCTTTTCATTCTAATTCAAGTTATGCCTTCGAAGTGCCTTCGGCTGAGTTGCCAGAGGACATAAAGGTATCTTTGAACAAATAAACAACCTGCTCCTCCAGCAGATCGCCAGAAGCATGCTTACGTACGAGTTCTTTCGCTGTTTGAGGTGTGATATTTTTGTACCAAACACCTTCAGGATACGCAATCACTACACAAGCATCTACACATCTGCCATTACAGCGCGTACGTGTCGTATGAATCCAGTTGTCAGCTCCAAGCTTCGATATTTCTTCACGAATCGCTTGCGTTACTTCTTCCCCCTGGCTGTTCATACAGCTCCCTCCATTACATATAAGCARATGACACCTAGTGTCCTGCAAATTCCATGTTGTCATAGGAAATATTCTTCCTCCTTTCTTTTTTGACAGAACGCCTAGCACTGCATATACTATTCGTAATACTTACGATTATAGTAATTGGCTATCACATTTACAAGGAGAATAACCATGCTATTTTTTTTGGCTCTCTTCCTCCGGTGACAGGTAATAAGCCATTTGCAGTGAGTAACTATTAGAAGCACGCATTCTATTCGGCTCGATATACGACATAGCTCGTCGGTGTTTCACGTAGGATCACTTGTAAACAACGTGGCTGATTCCACATAGGATCAAGAAATTGCTGAACGAGATGACAAATTGTTTCAGCCACAATTTCAGTTGTAGGAAATCTATGCTCAAAGTCAGCGTGTTCATTCAATAGTGTATGATCGTAGCGTTGGTGGATGACTTTCTTTAACAATTTGAAATCAACCAAAAACCCACTATCATCAAGGGTATCTCCTACAATTGTAAGATGAACCGTATACGTATCTTATTAGTAACAATTACTATTATATTAGTAATACCTTATCAAGCCTTACTACGACACGTCAAATATAAATCACATCGCTTTTTCAAATCTTGCAGCAAACTGTTTTTTATAATACAATTTAATTCGTAATCATTACATTTTAATTCCGAGTAAAGGAGTCCTCCTTTTGAGCAAAGTTCCCGTGATTGTTATGAGTGGTTTTTTAGGCAGTGGCAAAACAACACTGC
>NZ_JBFTPF010000094.1:0-17496 GCF_056398345.1 Paenibacillus sp. 01T442 | reverse complement strand
TTCACAAATAAGGAATTGTCCTATATACTCCTAAGTATCGATAATGATTATCAGTATCATCTAGGGGGATGTATTATGATTCAAGCAAGAAAATTAGTTAATTTCACAGCAGTTCTACTCGTGTCTTCTTTATTTCTAGCTGGCTGTGGTGCCAGTACAGATACGAAAAATGGAGCCGCGCCTGCAAGTACGACCCAAGCCATAGCCACTCCGACAGCAAAAGCACCACAAGAGCGTGTCCTGAAGGAYGCAATGGGACATGAAGTGAAAATCCCTGGAGAGGTTAAGCGTGTGATTGCACCTTTCCTAGAAGATGGATTAACGGCTATCGGCATCAAGCCTGTAGCGCAATGGTCGGCGGCTGGGGAACCTCAGCAATATTTGCAAAATGTGTTGAACGGTGTTCCTGTTCTGGCCATGGAAGGTGGACTCAAACCCGAGCAAACGTTAAGTCATAATCCAGATCTCATAATTCTTGCCGCTCCTACTTATATGAAGAATGGCACGTATGAAGATTTCTCCAAAATTGCTCCTACTTTCGTCTTGTCTAATGATGAGACGGACTGGCGTGGAAATGTTGCCAAGCTAGGTGAAGTGTTGGGCAAATCAAAGGAAGCTGAACAAGCCATTAAGAAATATGATGAGAAGCTAGCTGCTTCCAAAGATAAGATTCGAACAGCTGTAGGGGACAAATCTGCCGTATTATTCCAATCTGCCAATGAAAAAGGGTTTAAATTGTTCGGCGCGAATTTCTATAGTGGGAAGTTATTGTACCAAGGCTTTGGATTCAAACAGCCGAAATTGCTAAAGGGTGACTATGATACGTATTCCTTGGAAACATTAGCACAACTGGATGATGTTGATTACATTTTCTTCCTCTCTGGCAAAGGTCGTGCGAAGCCTCCTGTGGATAATCCATTATGGCAACAACTGCCCGCGGTGAAGCAAGGTGATGTGTATGAGGTGGATTCAGGTCACTGGTTCAATCAAAACGTAGTGGCCAATCAATTAATTATCGATGATGTACTACGTAATTTAGTTAAATAGCTCGAGTGAAGACGGGGGATTCTCTCGTCTTTTCCGTGTTTCAATCAGATACATAGGAGCGGGAAAATATGAAGCAAGAGGTTACTCCGCCGGAAGTAGAGGACGAGAATTCATTGAACTCGATGTGGTATAAGCTGACAACCATTGAACGAATCGTGATAAAGGATCTGCAATGGCCGRTTGAACGGGATTTCATTCAGGCGGACTCGCTCATGCTTGTCGTCTCAGATACGTCGGATGGCCGTTTGGTCATTAATGGTCAGTATTACCCGCTGCGATTAGGCACAGTATTTATTTGTAAGCCTGGACAACTCATTGAAGTAGGTTTGCCTAAAGACGAGGATCATGGCGTTTATGTGCTCAGGTTTCAAGCAGCAGCGGTTCTGCAAAAGGAAGACACAGAGGCTAATATTCAGCCTGTCAACACATTCCCAGGTGAAGGTGAGGCCATTCATCTTGCCGTGTCGACCGTCATTCCTCTAGTTAAAATGATCGTGACGCATTGGGAAAATGGTACAATTGCGGACCGCTTCCGGGCAGAGGCGGGATTCTATGAACTGCTCAGTCTAGTCTTGCAAAATGAGGAACACAAAACGTCGATCGCATTGGAATATGAGAAGTTCATGCTGGAGCGGGATTTTACGGAAGAAATTACGATTGAAGCGCTGGCGGCAAGGGCAGGTTTAAGTCGTTTCCATTTTATGCGCTTATTTAAAGAGAAATTTGGTAAAGGCGTCATTGAATATGTGACAGAATTACGTTTAAGTAAATCAAAGGAACTCATGCGTGAGCTCCCGAATGCCTCAATTCGAGAAATAGCTTTCCAGGTTGGGTATAAGAATGAAATTTATTTCAGCAATAATTTCAAGAAGCATATGGGGATGGCGCCTGCTGTTTATTTGAAAAATACGAAGATGAAGGTAGCCGCTTATAGTTGGGTGAATATCGGACAGTTGCTGGCGCTTCAAATTATTCCCTATGCCGCACCTATGGATCATTATTGGACTGATTTTTATCGKAATAAATATGCCTTTGATGTGACTGTTCCATTGAGTCATCATTATGAGTTCAATCTTACAGCCTTACAGCAGTCGTCACCTGATTACATTATTGGGATTGATGCATGGATTCCCAAAGCTGAGCAAGTGAAGCTATCGGAAACAGCTCCGACATTATTTTTACCATGGGATCGAAATTGGCGTGAGCATTTAATCCTTATCGGTGATTTCGTTGGTAAATCGAAGGAGGCAGTGAAGTGGCTTCAAAACTACGATTTGAAAGCTGCTGATGTAAGAGAGAAGGTCAAGCTGACGATGAAAGAGGATATAGTTGTAGTCGTAATTGTCCATCACAATGACTTATTGGTGTGGGGGAGTCTTGCCGGTACGGTACTGTATGATGATTTGGAACTAAACCCAGCGAGTCAATTGCGTGATATTCATTGGACGAAACCCGTTCAAGTTACGGAGTTGGCAGGTTTTGAGGCTGTTCATCTGATTGTGAATATTTGTAAGGATCCAATTTCCCAAGCGACTTGGGCTAACCTATCTAAACAGGGGGATTGGCGCGGTTTAGCGGCAGTCCAAAAGGGGCAGGTTCATCTAACTCCTGGGTATGCTGGCTGGGAATCACCTTGGAATGAACATACGGCTTTCAATCATGAGCGTGTCTTACAGCAGATTGCACAAATCCTACTTCCAGCAACATAATTGTTGCTGGATTTTATTTTGATTCTATTCGAATCTCCGAAATCATGATAGAATTACTGGAAATTGGAAGAGTCTGTGGGTGAAGGTATGAAAAAATTGATTCTGATTGCGATCATAGCCAGCAGTTTTGTCACGCTGTCATTTTCGTTCTACTATATGCTCAAGATTTATCAAAGCGATTTGAGTATGTCGACTGCAGGGGAACCTATGGTACATGAACATGCCGAACGCATCGTGATCATCTCACAGGAGCAAGGCAGCTTTATGATGAATGCCATTCAAAAAGGGGCACGAGAGGCCGCAGAAGAACATCATATCCAAATTGATTTCTGGGGTGTTTACCGTTCGAACTTGGAAGGGTTAATTAAGCAGATCGATATTGCAATCGCTTCCAAAGCGAGCGGGATCGTTGTGGAAGGTGTGGATCATCCAGATTTTAATCTCATGGTGAAGAAGGCGACGGAGAAAGGAATACCGATCATTACGATTAATTCCGATGCTCCGAGCAGCTTGCGCAAGTCCTATATCGGTTCCGATCATTATCAAGAAGGGATTATTATGGGGGAGTATATTGCGACCCAGTTGAATGGAAAAGGCGAAGTCGGTGTCATTAAGAGTATATCCTCACCATCAACGGATGACTTGCGTTTGAAAGGTTTGACCGAAGTTTTTAAAAAATACGAAGGACTAAGGGTCGTAATTGCAGCTAATGATCCTGATATGACACAACCGAAGATGCAAACGAACGATATTTTGAATCACTATCCGAATGTGAAGGCCTTTATCGGACTGTCGTCCGAATCGGGAGAGAGTATCGTTCAAGCGGCGCATTCACGCTCGCGGACCAAAGAATATCCGATTTTCCAATTCGATGATTCTCCCCAAACCATGATGCTTATTAAAAATGGGCAGGTGAAAGCTGGGCTCTCGCAGCATTATGAAGATATGGGTATTCTCAGTGTTAATTTGATGAAACGTTGGTTAGATGCTGCGCAGCTGCCGCTTGAGAACAGCTACTTCACGCCAATTAGCGTGGTGACTTCATCTGGAGAAGAGGAGAAAGCGCCCTGAAAACTATTCGAAGTAAAATGATGATGCTGTCGATCTTGATCTKGGTAATTATGGCGATTATTTGGCTCTCCATGAGCATTTATAATCAGCGAACCGTCGAAAAGTATAATGAAATTCTTCAGCGCTATATGCAAATGAATCAAGCCTCGCAATTAAGCCAACAATCGTTAACCACTCTGAATAAGTATCGCATGTCACCTACGTTAGAAAGCTTGAATCAATATGTCACGGATAACATCAGTCTTCTTCGAACCAAGACAGAGATGAGTTGGTTGCGAAATTCAAGCAACATGATGCTGCTCGATAATTTACAGAACATGCTGGAGAGTCAGGCAGAGGCGATGGATTTGGCCGTTCGCTTCCAGAAAGATAATGATGAAGAAAACGCAGCGAAACAATTTGACGAAGCATCCAATATCTCCAAATATATTTCAGAAGCGACACTCACCTTAATTAGTGGTGAACAAAACACCTATGATGCCTTCTATAGAAAAATTATTAAGCGAAGTGAAAATATTAAGAAGATGGGACTCTGGACGTTAGCGCTCGTTTCTTTGCTGCTTTTGCTGTTTTCCTATCGATTTGTGGATAGTGTGACACAGCCATTGCTGAAATTAACGCTGTCTGCGCGAGAATTGTCACGGGGGAATTTTAAAAATCCCATTGATTTGGGCAATAACGATGAAATATCCTTTTTGGCTAAAACGCTGGACAGTATGCGACTTAAGATCGGTCATTTTATCGATGATATTCAAAGTAAAGCCCAATTGGAATATGATCTTCATCGACATAAGCTCATGCTGAAGGAAAGCGAGTTGAAGAGCTTACAAAGTCAGATTAATCCCCATTTTCTTTTCAATACGTTAAATATGTTGTCGAAGGAAGCTTATTTGGCAGGCGCGGGAAAAACGAGCGAATTAATTAGCTCTGTTGCCGGTATGCTTAGATATAATCTCCGCAAGTTGGATAGCCGAGTGTCTTTAAAAGACGAGCTCGAAGTGCTTGAGGAGTATTTAACGATTCAGAAGGCTCGCTTTGGCGATCGTCTGAAAGTCGTTCGTGAAATTGATGAGGATGCATTAGGCATTGAGCTACCAATTCTTATTTTGCAACCGCTTGCAGAGAATGCGTTTATTTATGCAATTGAACCTGCCGAAGAAGGTGGCACGCTTACGATTCGAGTCAAACAGGAAGAAAAACACATCCTTGTTCAGGTTCAAGATACAGGTCAGGGCATGGATGAAGAGCAGCTAAATCGATTATTATCTCATACGGAAAATTCTATCTATAAAGGTCATTCTACGGGGATAGGCATATGGAATGTGATTCATCGCTTACAGCTATTTTATGGGGTTGAGGAGATCATAGAGATTGAATCCTATCTAGGAGCTGGCACTTGTATTACATTGAAGCTGCCGAGGGGGCATGTCGTATGATTCGTATGTTAATTGTGGATGATGAACCAATTGAGCGGATTGCGTTGCAACGAATTATCGAAGAAGGTTCTCCAGATGTAGAGGTCGTAGGCCAAGCCGCGAATGGCAGAGAAGCTATTGAAGCCGCAGAACGGTTACAACCAGACCTGATCACGATGGATATTAAGATGCCCGGCATCAATGGACTTCAAGCGATAGAAAAGATTAGGGAGACTAATAAGGCGGTTAAGTTTATTGTGGTCACTGCATTTGACACGTTTGAATTTGCTCAACAAGCCATTAAGTTAGGCGTCTATGACTATATGTTGAAACCAAGCCGAATTTCTGTCGTGCTGGAGACGATTGGCCGGGTAGCCAATGAGATTAAAAAGATTCAACAGGAGTTGGCGAGTAGAAGTTTAGAGCAAGTACGGCTGCAGAAGATGACGCCTCTAGTGGAGGCTGATATTGTGGAGCAGCTGCTATTTGATTATGTGCAATCGGCATCACTTGCTGAGATGATTGACTTAATTGGGCTTCCATCTGGGCGAGACGGTTTTGTGATGACCTTGCAATTCTCGCATGATATGAGGGAACCTTCGCATTTACGGGATTACGATGATATGTATCTGCAAGTAAGTGAGTTGCACCTGGATGTATCCAATTCGATCTGGCTAGGGAAAATGTCAGGCAATCAAGTACCAGCAATTGTATTTATGGATGGTGAATTCTCCTATCGCGCACAGGCTATAAGCGTAGCGAAGAAATGGATCCAAGCGTTGGATACGAAGGGTGGATTTCGTCTTTTTATTGGCATAGGCGGTTTATGCAAGGACCTGAGGGAYATGCGCAAATCCTATCATGAAGCGTTGTTGGCGTCGATGGATAACACGCTGCCTGCTCGGTATAGTTTATTTGAGAATCTCACACGAGATGATATCCGGGCAATTGGCAGTCGTACCATTGATATGGAGAAGCGTGTGCTCGAAGAGATTCGACGCGGAAATCTTGAAGCAGCTGGCGATCAGATTGCCAAAATAATTGATATCTTCGAAGGTGCTCAGCAAGGCGTTGGATTATCGCAGCAACGAATTTTTGAAGTGTTAATCGTTGTGACCCGCATGTTGCAGGAAATGGGGATGGATGTCCATACACCCTATTTTCCTTATGCAACGACAAGCTATTTGCAATTGAAAGCGGAATCC
Source organism: Paenibacillus sp. 01T442 (assembly GCF_056398345.1). Lineage (NCBI taxonomy): Bacteria > Bacillati > Bacillota > Bacilli > Caryophanales > Paenibacillaceae > Paenibacillus > Paenibacillus sp. 01T442. The sequence continues at coordinate 11,049 of NZ_JBFTPF010000094.1, read as the reverse complement.
CGGCTATTAATTCAAAACTTAGTTCAGGTTGGAGATGTCGTTGAGACAGATTTACTCCAAACGATGAAGTTATATATCCAGAAACATGCTCATGAGGAATTGTCCTTGGAGCGGATTGCAGCTACGGTTGATCGGAATCCTTTCTATGTCAGTAAGCTGTTTAAAGAGCATTTCGGAATGAATTATATTGACTTTCTTACGGAATATCGGATCGAAACGGCCAAGCAATTGATGCAGGAAACGGATAAAAGTCTCAAAGAAATTACATTTGAAGTGGGATATAACGATCCTAATTATTTCAGCCGCGTTTTTAAAAAGCTAGTTGGACATTCACCGACGGATTATCGGAAGATGCTGATTCGACCAACCAACAAGAAGCATAGTTGAAAGAATGCTTACGAAGTTTGTTTTCTGACGAAAACTTTTAGGAGGGGTTTGCGCTGAAACATGTCAGAAAGAGTAGTAAATTGGTTGGCGTCACCGTGATTATGGCCTTCGTGCTATCGGCTTGCTCGTTCATCGGAACGAACAGTGCGCCAACGGATAAAGCTAGCCCGCAAATGGATAGTAAGCCAAGCCCCAATCGGATTATGCAAACTGACAACAAAGTGGTCGTGGGTTTATCGATCGATACGCTGTTGGAAGAACGATGGCAGAAGGATCGGGATTTATTCAAAGCTGCTGTTGAAAAGCTCGGTGCGCGTATTGAGGTTCAAGCAGCGAATGGCGACGATGCCTTGCAGCTTGCGCAAGCGGAGAACTTGATATCACGCGGCGTAGATGTACTTGTTGTTGTGCCTCACAACGCAGAGGTATCCGCAGCGATTGTGGAGAAGGCACACAAATCGGGCATCAAGGTTATTTCGTATGATCGTTTGATAGTCAATTCGGATGTCGATTTATATATTTCCTTCGATAATGAGAAAGCTGGCGAATTGCAAGCGAAAGCGATCGTGAAGAAAGCACCTAAAGGCAACTATGTCTTAATCGAAGGCGCGGATACAGACAACAATGCGCATATGTTCAAAAAAGGTCAAATGAACATTTTAAAGCCTCTCGTAGAGAAGGGGGACATTACTATCGTTTTTGATCAAGCGACGAAAGAGTGGAAGCCTGCGAATGCGTTGGCGAACATGGAGCGGGCTTTGATTGCGAATCAGAATCGAGTAGACGCGGTTGTTGCCGCGAATGACGCGACAGCAGGTGGCGTGATTCAAGCTTTAACAGCCCAGAAGATGGCAGGTCGCATACCCGTTTCGGGGCAAGATGCGGAGCTTGCAGCTGCGCAGCGAATCGTCGAAGGGACACAGACAATGACGGTGTATAAGCCCATTAAGAAGCTTGCAGAAACAGCTGCTGAGCTTGCTGTGAAGATGGCGAAAGGCGGAAATGTTCATGCGGATAAAAAAGTAAACAATAAGAAAATTGATGTTCCGTCCATTTTACTCGAACCGATTGCCGTGGATCAGTCAAATATGGATGCCACGATCATCGCAGATGGCTTCCACTTGAGAGAAGACGTATATAAAAATGTGAATCAAAGTCAAATGACAAAATAGTATAGCATTGTTAAAAAAAGTGCTAATATAAAGCGGTTACATTGGAAAATCCCGGTGATATACTCAGTTTGTAGTTGGCGCACAGCCAAAACAAATGAGAGGGGTATTACAAATGAAACGAAGTGTGAAAGCGATTTCTTTGATGTTAGTGGTTATGTTTCTAGCCGTGATGGTTGCAGCATGTGGGAACTCCAGCAGCTCGAAAGTAAGCGTTGGAATTGTATTGCCTACCAAAGACGAGCCAAGATGGGTTCAAGATGAGCAACGTTTCAAAGACGCTTTGAAAGGTTCGAAATATACAACGGAAATCTTATTCAGCCAAGGCTCCTCAGCGAAAGAAAAAGAAAACGTTGATGCTTTGATCGCTAAAGGAATCAAAGTGTTAATCATTTGTCCGCAAGACGGTGATGCAGCAGCAGCTGCTGTTGAGTCTGCTAAGAAAGCCGGTATTCAAGTTATCTCCTATGACCGCTTGATTACCAAAACAGATGCGGTTAACTACTATGTGACTTTCGACAGTATTGCTGTTGGTAAAGCACAAGCACAATACTTAGTGGATAAAGCGAAACCAGGTCAGCCATTGTACTTGTACGCAGGTGCTGCATCTGATAACAATGCGTTCTTGTTCTTCGAAGGTGCATGGCAAGTGCTTCAACCGAAAATTGCCGATGGCACATTCAAAATTGCAAACTCCAGTGAGGCTGCTGCTTTGAAAGGAACTGCCAAATTAACTCGTGAGCAAATGAGTAAAATTATCGGGCAAGTCACGACGAACTGGGATGCGAACGAAGCGAAAAATAAAGCACAAACCCATTTGACAGCAGCTGCAGCAGACATGAAGGGCGATGTTGCCATTCTAGCTCCAAATGATGGAACAGCTCGCTCCATCGCGGATGTATTTGCTTCAGATAAAGCGGTTACGAAGTTCCTAGTTACAGGTCAAGATGCGGAGAAAGCATCGATTCAATACGTAATCGACGGCAAACAATCCATGACCGTGTTCAAAGATGTTCGTACACTCGTTAAAGATGCAATGGGTATGKCTGTTGCTATTCTGGATGGTAAAACACCTGAAACTACAGGATCGTATAACAATGGCAAAATTGACGTGAAAGCAAAACAAACGAATGTAATTGTCGTTGACAAAGCAAATGTAAAATCTGCACTTGTGGATTCTGCGTACTATCAAGCATCCGATTTCAAAGGCTTGTAGGTGTAAGATCACATAGCTTGGAAGGAATAGTGATAGATGCGTCTATCACTATTCCTCTATTCCGAGAGTCGGTTGGCTAAGGAGCGCTTGATGATGAGTGAATATATCTTAGAAATGAACAATATATCCAAAGAATTTACAGGTGTGAAAGCACTTGCGAACGTTAATTTTAAAGTGAATACAGGCGAAATTCATTGTTTGGTGGGTGAAAATGGCGCTGGCAAGTCGACCTTAATGAAAGTACTTAGTGGTGTATACCCAAGCGGCACTTACGCAGGAGATATTGTGTTMGAGGGCAAGGTTCAGCAATTTTCGAGGATCAGTGACAGTGTGAAGACGGGCATCGCCATTATTTATCAAGAGTTAGCGCTATTTCCGGATCTTACAGTGTACGAGAACATTTATGCAGGCAACGAAGTAAGAAAAGGCATGATGGTCGATTGGAATCAGACGATTCGTCAGGCCAAAGAAATGCTTCATAAAGTGAAGCTGGATGTGAACCCAGAGGTTCTTGTTAAAGATTTGGGCGTCGGAAAGCAACAGCTCGTTGAAATTGCTAAAGCCTTAAGCAAGGATGTGAAGCTGCTCATTCTGGATGAGCCGACAGCTGCGCTTAATGAGAAAGAAAGCGAGAACCTACTTGAACTCTTGCGAGAGTTGAAAAAACAAGGCATTACGAGCATTATGATTTCTCATAAGCTCAAAGAAGTGACGGCGATTGCCGATCATATCACGGTTTTACGAGATGGCAGGACGATATGTACGCTGGATGCTGCAAAAGGTGAGATTTCGGAAAGTGTCATTATCAAAAACATGGTAGGTCGCGAGATCGACGATATTTATCCGAAAAGAATGACGAAGTCATTCGGTAGGGACATACTCGAGATTCAAAACTGGACGGCGTATGATCCTCAGTTGGGTCGAGACGTCGTGAAAGATGTGAATTTGCATATTAAAAAGGGTGAAATTGTCGGCATTGCTGGGTTGATGGGTTCAGGTCGAACGGAGCTAGCGCAAAGTATTTTTGGAAATCCCAAAGCGTATAAGCTTCGCGGAGACCTCCTTATGGAAGGTACTAAACAAACATTCGTCCATCCGAAGGATGCCATCAAGGCGGGTATTGCCTATGTAACGGAAGATCGTAAAGGAGACGGATTGTTCCTTATCCAAGATATCAAGCAAAACATTGCTGTTGCCAACCTGCATGAGATTTCGGAGAACGGCATCATTAATCATAATGAAGAAGTGAAAATTTCGAATCATTACAAGCAATCATTAAATATTAAAGCACCTTCCGTGGAACAAATTGTAGGTAATTTGAGCGGGGGAAATCAACAGAAAGTCTCACTCGGCAAATGGTTATTTGTGAATCCGAGCCTGCTCATCTTAGATGAACCTACGCGCGGCATTGATGTCGGGGCCAAATATGAAATTTATACGATTATGAACAAGCTGATTAGTGAAGGAATGAGCATTATCATGATCTCATCAGAGCTTAGTGAAGTTTTGGGTATGAGTGACCGGGTGTATGTCATGGCTGAAGGTCAAATAAAAGGCGAGCTATCCATTGAGGATGCGGATCAAGAAATAATTATGAAGCTTGCGACGCAATAGGAGGAAGACCCGTGCAATTTTATAGTGAAGCGAAATCGCTAATTAAAGTGAATATCCGAGAATATGGGATGTATATCGCCCTATTCATCATCATGCTGACGTTCTCCATCATGACAGATGGCTTGTTCATGTCATCACGAAATATAAGTAATCTGATTGACGCAACGGGGTATATTGCGGTTCTAGCCGTGGGCATGACGCTCGTCATTGTCATTCGACATATTGATTTATCCGTCGGATTTGCGGCAGGGTTTCTAGGTGCAATTGCTGCTGTACTTCTCTCACAAGCAGGAGTTCCGTTCTATATCACCATTCCCATCATTCTCGTGTTAGGTATCATCGTAGGGTTATTCAATGGGTTGTTGGTCGCTCAGTTCGGTATTCCGTCCTTTGTGGCTTCCCTTGCGGGCATGTTGATTTTCAGAGGCGCACTGCTACGTGTAACCGAGAAAACTGGCACAATTATCGTAAAAGATGAGAATTTCAACGCGATCGGAAATGGCTTCATCCCCGCGATTACCAAGGTAGGCGGATTAAATCTACTCTCCTTAATTTTGGGAGCCGTCATGATCGTTCTTTACATTTACAGTGAATTTTCAAAACGAAATAACAAACTGAAATACAATTTCGAAGTTGTTTCTGCCAATATTTTCACCGTGAAGGTTATTTTCGTCTCGGCGATCATCGCTTATATTACATGGATTCTAGCTGGGTATAACGGCTTTTCCTGGACGGTTATCGTAGTCATGATTGTGGTGGCTGTGTACCACTTCTTGACGACTTCAACGGTATTAGGCAGACATATCTATGCCGTTGGCAGTAATCCAGAGGCAGCGAATTTGAGCGGAATTAGTGTGAAAAAGATCACATATATCGTATTTGGATCGATGGGTATGCTATCAGCACTTTCCGGGATTCTCTTTACGGCGCGGTTGCAATCCGCTACAACGACGGCAGGTACTTTGTTCGAGCTCGATGCAATCGCTGCGGCTTATGTTGGCGGTGTTTCCGCAGCAGGCGGCGTTGGTAAAGTGACAGGCTCCATTATCGGCGCGATTGTAATGGCTTCCCTATCGAGTGGGATGAATCTCATGGGAATAGGCATTTCGTATCAGTACATGATTCGTGGAGCGGTACTCGCAATTGCCGTTATTTTCGATGTCGTAACGAGGAAGAAGAGAGCTTAATGGATGGCGGCGCAAAGGAGAGACAAGGGATGGCTATTTACACGCCACAGGGGCTTAAAATAAGTCTGGACGTTCCAACAAGCTTTGGTCTTATGGCGAGATTGTATCCAGATATTAAACCGTATAGCATTCTCAAAACCACGGAATCCATCAGTGTGATGACTTCATCATTAGGTTTTGTCACAGGGATCCTGTGCTTTGCGCTGCAATTAAGTCCTTCGAATATTGCCATATGTACATTGTTTGCTATGACGATTGGCATTCTACTCACATTTAGTGGCATCGTCTGGTTCCCGTTTATTCAGTTAGGTGCTATGTTTTCGCATATATATGGACTCTTTCTCCCGACGTTCATTGCCGTTGTGATTGGATTCGTTTTGACCGGTTGGGCTGGTGTTGCCTCCTACATGGTCTCTCGCATCTTAGCGTCAGTTGTTTCCCTACTTGTTAGCATAGGGTTTACGACGCAATCTGCCATCTATAACGGAAGTCGGATTAGCACAGCGGAAAGAAATTTTTTCAATGCTTATCGGTATCATGCTTTACAATTAGGCAAATCGACGAGTCTGGAACTGTCGAGAGACGAGTTAAATGAGGCTTATTGGGGTCAAATGTATCAGGAATATAACGATGCTCGTAGTTGATGTATTTGTTAACATGGAATAAAAGCGACTCCGACATACCATCCTATGTGTAGCTGTTTAATATTTGTGTAAGCAGTTTATAGTTTAGACATAGKGGGGATTTACTTGAAATTAACTTCGGAGCAGATGATTACTCTGCATGGTTTTAATAATTTAACCAAATCGCTAAGTTTTAATATGTATGATATCTGTTTCACCAAAACAAGAGAAGAGCGCGAAGCCTACATAGCTTATATCGATAAGCAATATAATGCCGATCGTTTGACAGCTTTATTGAATACAGTTGCCGATATTATCGGTGCTCACGTCTTGAATATCGCGAAGCAGGATTATGTCCCACAAGGATCTAGCGTAACCATGTTGGTTTCTGAAGGCCCTATCGAGCAGGAACCGAACGAATCGTTCGAAGAGTCGCCAGGACCCTTGCCAGACGCGGTGGTCATGCATCTCAACACAAGTCACATTACTGTCCATACGTATCCAGAATATCACCCTGATGAGGGCATTAGCACCTTCCGAGCAGATATTGACGTATCAACGTGTGGAGAAATATCGCCGCTTAAAGCATTGAATTTTCTTATTCGTTCTTTCGATAACGACATCCTGACGATGGATTACAGAGTCAGAGGGTTCACGCGCGACATCAGTGGGCACAAGCTTTTCATCGATCACGAGATCAGTTCCATTCAAAATTATATTCCGGAGGAAATTCAAGATTTATATCAGATGATCGATGTGAACGTGTATCAGGAAAATATTTTCCACACGAAATGCAAGCTTCGCGAGTTTGATCTTAATAACTATTTGTTCGGATACACGAAAGACACGCTCAGCAAGGAAGAGCAGATGGAAATCGAGAAAAGCGTCAAATGGGAGATGGATGAGATCTTCTATGGGAAAAATATGGTATTTAATTGATGATTAAAAGGGTTTGGATGCAGGGATGACTGCTCCAGACCCTTTCGCATTTGATCAGAGTCATAGTTTGGGTGAAATAACGAAACTTGGCAGAATCATAGAGATATCATACTTGGATTATGTTAAAATAAAGGCTGTTTGAGGAGTTGCATTCATCATACATACGTACTGAATGGAAGTGGGGGATTTTATTGAATCGGAACAAAATGTTGTGGACATTAATTATGTCACAACTCGTGTACGTCATATTTGTACTTGTTTGGATGTTTATCGCGGGAATGTCTGTCATGATGTTTGACGATCCCGATGCGATCAGCCACGCAACAACATGGCTTATTTTTATCGCTATCTTGCTATATCCAGTTGGACTACTCGCAGCAATTATCGGCGGATGGGTAACCTTTTCACGTCGGCGTTACAGGGCATCATTGATCTGGAATTGTATCCCGCTTCTCTGGATCGTGCMTCTAGGCGGTTTCTTAGTCTATTCTATTATCATGTAAAAAGTAGTAGGAGAGCTTGCCAGAGGTGGCAAGCTTTTGACTATTTGGCGATAGAAGCTTCTTCCTCAAATCTCGGAGGCAAATAGATGTATTTCCTCCAGTTAATTTGTGCGAATTTCCTTATTTATTCCGAATAAATGGATTTTATCCATTTAAATTCAAGCATTTTTGACGAAATGACCGAATGAGGGAGAAATAACTACATATTTTCCATCTAAAATGAAATTTAGGGTGGATATCGTTAGATTAGCTGTACAATTTCCAGTTATTTATTTTATCAAGCCAAGGAAACTAGTTAAACTCATCCTCTGGGAACTCATCGTCAAACTAAACTCATCTTCCTCTGCAAACTCGTCTTCAAACATCTTCCTCTGCGAACTCCTTCATCAAACGTATCCAGCCCCCCAAACACCAGCCATTCCAGAGTTCTTATTCAACTAGTTCCAACAGATAGGGTGCAACGGTTTGGCGGAACACATGAAGAGGAATTTTGCTCTTTTTTCGTTGGTCATTGGTCAATACAACAACGGTTTCAATAGAAGGCAGGATATAAATGCACTGGCCTCCGAATCCATACGCATTAAAGTAATGTAACGATTGAATAGGTGAGTCGTCGTTCTCCGCACGATCTGGGTAAGTATCTGTCCACCAATGCCAGCCATAGCTGCCGCGGCGAGGTGCCTCCGCTCGTATCGCGGGTTGCGTGGAAAGAGCGACAAGCTCTTGGGAAATAAGCTGAGAATTTCCCCATTTCCCTTGTTGGAGATAGAGCTGACCATATTTGAGCATATCTATGGGACGAAGTGACAATCCGAAACCACCCGTATGGATACCTTGAGGGTCCTGTTCCCAACTATACGATTCAATGCCAAGCGGTTCGAATAAAGTAATCTCAGCATAACGAGCCACTGACATGCCTGTTGCTTGGACCAGGATCGCAGATAATAATTGAGAGCCACCAGAATTATAAGACATTTTCGTACCAGGCAAATCGGATAAGGGTTGATCCAACACGAAATCTACCCAATTCGGTGTTCTTGTCATGCGTGGAAACGAATTCTGTCCACCAAATTCTGTCCAATCGAGGCCTGATGTCATCGTTAATAAATGGAGCAGCGTTATTTCACTTTTATGTGATGCTGGATCTTTCTCAAGCTGCGGGAAAAAAACGGATGCAGGTGTTGCGKGGGAAGGCAACAAACCTTGATCCATAGCGATACAACAGAGTGCAGAGAGGATGCTTTTGGTACAGGAATTGATTTTTGCTACAGTTTCAGCAAAGTGCGGTTCTCGGTATTGCTCGTAAGTAATTTGACCTCTTTGACTGATGAGGCAACTTACAAGATTGGCTGGTTCTAATTCTTCTGATAAAATTGAAAAGTTCATGACATCCTTCTTATTATTACGACATTTTACTTGATTTAGGGAGGATTTACCTTTTGATCGAATAGTTTCATGTGATAAACTACAACTAACTAAGCCCACTCGAGCGCAAAATACGACTTCTAGATAAAGATTCCACCTCAGATGTAGTGTGTAGTCTTTTTATCATACCATTCGACGTTTTTTCTGGAAATGATTGTGTTAGGAGCTGCMGGAATACATGAAAATTTTCAGGAATATAGGACTGATCATCCTCGGATTAATAGGCATCTATGTGATTTATTATGGGATAAACTTTATGCTGGGAGACACCCCGAGACTGCAGCGGCAATCAAGCAGTCAATACGGTCAGACCATGCAAGTGACGGAAAATCGCAACTTATTAGTGGAATTTATACAGGACAATCTTACAAGCAAGCATGGTATTTATACGAATCTGAAGGATACAGATCAATTGGGTGCTGCTGCTTCTGGTCATGAAGTTCTGAGTGAATCTGCGGGTCTCTACATGCGTTATTACGCACTCACGGGTCAGAAAGATAAGTTTGATGAGCAGTGGCAGCAAGCCAAGCAAATATTTGATACCCCATTTGGATTCAGCTATCGGTATAGTCCCAATAGGAATAAACAGTATCCAATGAATGCCATAGTAGATGATTTGCGTATCATTCGGGCACTCGATGAAGCTWCCGTCGCTTTTGGAATAAAGAATTACAGAGAAGAAGCGGAAACTTACGGCAAGCGACTCTATCAATACAATGTTGTGAATGGACAATTGCGAGACTTCTACGATCCAACATATCGAATGACAAATTCATTCCTAACCTTGTGCTATATCGACGCTGCCTCGTTGGAGCTTGTACCGCTCTCACGGAAAAAGAAGGCGGCACTTGAAGCTAGTATGCTGCAAATTGTCCAAGATGGATATTTGTCGGATTCGTTTCCATTTTACCAAACTCGCTATGATTTTGATAAGAAGGGTTATCAATCTGAAAGCATAAACACCGTAGAATCGTTACTAACTATTTTAAACCTAGCAGAAGTTAAGCTGGAACAGCCAGCCAGTATCCGTTATATCAAAGATCAGGTTAAAGCAGGAACCTTATATGGTCAATATGATCGGGATGGGAAACCACTGAACGAAGTAAGGTCAACTGCAATCTATGCGATATCAGCCATGATTGGATCGGTTGTTAAGGATCATGAGCTTTATGCCGATAGTATTCACAAAATGAATGAATTTCAAATCCATAATCCACAGAGTCCGCTGAATGGCGGCTTCGGAGATGTCAATGCCGCGCAGGCCTACTCCTTCGATAATTTGATGGCACTTCTAGCCTACACGTACTGATCAGAAAGGAGTGCGATCACATGTGGAACAATCGTTTCATCCAAGTGGTGCTTAGCAAGATGTCCCCAGCTKCGTTCGCTGCCATCGTGGTGTTCTTGATCACAGTGATCGCACTATTTACGCCTCCCTATATCGGGATGGCTGATAATGGGGATTATTTTCGGATTTTGTACAGTAACGGGTTGTATTTCAATGATCCTAATTATACGAATCATTACCTCGGTTATTTCGTTAAAGATTACGGTGTGTATCAATTTTATAATGAGAATGGTGCTACATTGTTTTCTTCACAGTCCATGTTTATTAAAGCATCCCTTTTAGTCAATCTACTCATTCATGACTCTCATATTTTTGATATTCGTTTTCAAGCGGGGATGTACCTCGTTTTATATGCAGCAGCCATTTACTTACTCGTAGAGGCGCTTACTTGGAAAATGTCCAAGCAAAGAGGCTATCTTGTTGCGCTCCTTACCATTTTTATTTTAGGTGATACGGGATATACAGCTTATTTTAATTCCTTTTATAGTGAGAGCGTCGTGCTTATTATGACGATTTTCATGTTTGCCGCAGGTATATTGCTCTATCGGAAACGATATAACGATTATTTGATGCTAGCGATATTTGTTGTCAGTGCCATCTTTTTGACTACAAGTAAGCAGCAGAATGCTCCTGTGGGT
>NZ_JBFTPF010000093.1:0-17738 GCF_056398345.1 Paenibacillus sp. 01T442 | reverse complement strand
CGTTGGTAACTATGACTGGTGGTATGAGTCCAGCCAATTGGCACTTCGTTTAACACGTGATGCGAATAAGAAAACCGAAGAAAAACGTAAAGAATTGGAAGCCTTTATCGCGCGCTTTAGTGCGAATGCCTCCAAATCGAAGCAAGCGACTTCCCGTAAAAAGCAGTTGGAGAAACTTACACTTGAGGATATTCGTCCTTCCAGCCGTAAATATCCGTTCATTCACTTCAAAGGTGAGCGTGAAGCAGGCAAGCAGTTGCTCGCTGTTGAGGGAATTTCCAAAACAATTGATGGTGTTCAAGTATTAAATAACGTAACCTTTACGATTAATAAAGGCGATAAAGTTGCTTTTGTTGGCATTGATGGCATTGCGAAAACGACGCTGTTCAAAATTTTGATGGGCGAAATGGAAGCAGACAGCGGTACTTTCTCATGGGGGATCACGACTTCTCAAGCTTACTTCCCGAAAGACAGCCAAGATTATTTCAACTCTGATCTGACATTGGTAGACTGGCTTCGTCAGTACTCCAAGGATCAAGATGAGTCATTCCTTCGCGGATTCCTAGGGCGCATGTTGTTCTCTGGTGAAGAAGCATTGAAGAAAGCGAATGTGCTTTCCGGAGGAGAGAAAGTGCGTTGTATGTTCTCCAAAATGATGCTAAGCGGAGCCAACGTATTGATCCTTGATGAGCCGACCAACCATTTGGATTTGGAGTCTATTACGGCGCTGAACAATGGGCTTGTTGATACGGACTGTACGATCCTATTCGTATCCCATGACCATCAGTTCATCCAAACGATTGCTAATCGCGTTATGGAGCTTACGCCAAAAGGTCTCATCGATAAAATGTTTACGTATGATGAGTATTTGGAAAGCGAAGATGTGAAAAAACAGCGCGAAATTCATTACGCGTAAGAATAAACTAAAAAGCGCCCTGAAGTGTTACTTTCAGGGCGCTTTTAGCTACACAAAGTGTTGTCTAGCTGCCGCCGGTGCGACGGCGTTGGTTATTTACTTTTTTGGTCATTTGGCTTTTCGCAGTTTGATTCGCATTTCCTGCTGCTTTCGGGTTAGCGCGCGCTGCGGCTTGATCCGCTTGTTTCTGTGCTAGTTTGGCTTTGATCGCGTCGGCTAAACTGACTTTTTTGACACCTTGTGGCTCGACCTGGTCGGCTTGCTGATCTTGAGGCTTGTCTGACATAAGAACACCTTCTTTACGTGGTATATCCATAGTATAATCGAATCAAAGAAAAGATGAAAGAAGGTGTGTGGGGATGTTTGATCCGACGATCTATGACAATATCAAAGTTGTACTCGAAGGGGCCGTCTATGATTTGGATTTGGAGGGTAAAATCATCATAACACGAAGAGAAGATAGAATTGACTTGTCCTCGATGTCTCGCACATTTGCTATTGAGTTTGCTAGACAAGTAGGATTACCGAATAAAGCGGAAATTCACTTACATGTGCATTTGAGTGATTTGGCAGCTGAGATTCTAGAAAATCCTACGGCTAAGCCGGGTTGCACGCTGTTAATTAAGCTTCACACCTTTGTGTTCGATCCTGAATTAGATTGCCCATTGATAGAAGCGCAATTGAACGCCATTTGGGAACAACGACCTCGTATTACCCAGCAAATTTCGTATTTGTTTGGAGAACAACCAGAGGAGTACCGCAATCTCATTACGTTATCCTTTGGCCGAAAAATTGATGAGAGCCACCTCGATGACTTTTCTGATTTGATCGCCTATGCGTTTGAAAGCCTAGTCTGGCTGGATGAAAGAGGGGCATAGCGATGCAGGAATTGTCTCAACAAGAATTGCAATTCAAAGTAAATCAAGATAAGGACAAGTCCTTTGCAGTATTTATGTACACGCCGCTATGCGGTACCTGCAAAGTAACAGAACGCATGCTGGACATTATACTGACGATGAAGCCGAACATGCCCTTAGTGAAATGTAACATTAATTTTTTGCCTCAGATCAGTCAAGAATGGCGAATTGCAAGTGTCCCCTGTGTTGTCGTTATCGAACCAGGGAAAGAGAAACAATATATATATCGGATGCAATCCGTGGATGAGCTATACCGCAGACTAATGCCATTAGGAGAACAAGAATAGGAGTGAAGTATACGATGAGCTTTCAAATCGGAGACCGCGTTATCGCTGAGTATAAAACAGGGGTTTATTATGGTGAGGTTGTAGAGATGTCCTCTAGCATGAAGGCGGCTGTCCGTATTCTTGCCGTGAAGGATCACCCAACACAKGGAGATTTACATAATCCGATGGATCCAAGCGTAGCTTTTTTTCATCAAAGAAGGGCATTATCCCATCAAGAGATTGCGTTAATGCCGATTGCAACAATTCGTCCTTATGCGGGCGAGGTGCCGGATTACCAAGTGTCGCTGAAGAGAGCGTTATTGGCTCAGATCGATAAGCTGTCGGACATGGAAGCATGGGCCCGACGCTCTCTGCAGGAGCTTGATCAGCTGAGTAAAGAATATTTTCCACCATCCAATTAGGAAACTTCTAAGTACAACTTGGTACCATCATTGTATTTGAAAATAGCGACATCACCAATGATCTCGATCATCGAGATCATTTTTAATTTTCTGCGAAATTCAAAATGGAGTTCGTATTCCTTCAATTTAGTTGAGAGTAACTCCATCTGGGAACGTTTATGAGTAAAATTCATCACAGGGATCGATTTATTCTTGAAACGGATTGTGTTTGCTTGCATGTTTAAAGCCCTCCTTTACACTGTAAATGCTGCTTTGTTGCTGCCTTACACTATTTAGGATACATTTCAAATGTTAAATATGTTTGCGTGCAACTATTAAAAAAGTTTTAGCAATTTATTATATGTGAATAATAGCGCTACAGGGCTAGTTCCGCTAAGATAAATTTTAGAGGGCCAGATTCGTGGTTGCGGGGAGGGTTATCCCCATTTATAATAGATAAGATTGTATTCTAACAGGTTCTGGAGGGTCACAGAAATGACAGTAACAAAACCAACTCGCATTGGGATTATTGGCGCCGGAAATATCGGAAATGTACACATGGAAACGTTCAAAACGATACCATGGGCGCAGCTTGCAGGTGTGACAGATGTCTATTTGCCGCTTGCTGAAATGAGAGCGAAAGATCATAACATTGAACAGGTATATGCAAATTCAGATAAATTGTTAGAGGATCCTACCATTGATGCCGTTGTCATTGCGGTTTCGAATGAGTGGCATGCACCAATTGCGGTAAAGGCGTTAGAGGCTGGCAAGCATGTCATGCTGGAAAAGCCGATGGCGATCGATTTAGCATCTGCTCGTCAAATTGTTGAAGCAGAGCGCAAATCGGGCAAGATTCTCATGATTCCGCACCAAATGCGTTGGGAAGCAGCGTCCATAGCAGTGAAGGAGCAAGTGGAGAAAGGTGCGCTTGGTCACATTTATCATGCGAAAGCGAGCTATCTGAGACGTAAGGGCATTCCAGGCTGGGGAACTTGGTTCACCCAAATGGATAAATCAGGCGGAGGTCCCTTAATCGATCTTGGCGTACATATGTTAGATCTAACCATGTATTTGATGGGGAATCCAAAGCCAGTTTCGGTGTATGGATCAACCTATGCCGAGTTCGGACCACGCAAACAAGGGATTGGCACATGGGGAGCTCCGAACTGGGAAGGGAAATTTGATGTTGAGGATTTAGCGACAGCCTTGATTAAATTTGAAAATGGGGCAACACTCTCCTTGGATGTCAGCTGGGCAGGCTTGCTCGAAACGGATAACTTGCCTGTTGTGCAGCTGCTTGGTTCTGAAGGCGGTGCCTATTTGAAAGGTGCGAAAGGAAAGCTTTTTGCTGAAAAATTCGATCGGATCGTGGAAACGGAACTTTCGGCTCCTGCAGCGAATGATGATCCACGTGCACGCATGGTGCAGCATTTCTTGTCTAGTATCGCGAGTGGTTCTGAGCCGTTAACTTCTGTCATGTCAGGCTACACGAATAATTTGATCCTAGATGCGATTTACCGTTCATCGCAAACGGGCAATGAAGTGAAATTGAACTGGGACATCGAGTAGACAGGAGCTGCAAGCAAGTGAACTGGGAGTTATTTAGTATCATCGGGACGATCGCCTTCGCAGTTAGTGGTGCGATCGTTGCGATGGAAGAAGAATATGACATCTTAGGTGTGTATGTACTTGGGCTTGTTACCGCGTTTGGCGGTGGGATTATTCGCAATATGCTTATCGGAAAACCGATTGTACTTCTGTGGGAGCAAGGGATGTACTTTCAAATCGCTTTATTTGCGATGACAGCTGTCTTCCTTATGCCAGTGAAATATATTCGAATGTGGAAAACCTGGGAAGCCTTCTTCGATGCCATTGGCTTAGCGGCATTCGCCATCCAAGGGGCACTCTATGCGACGAATATGGGCCATCCATTAAGTGCCATTATCGTTGCCGCGGTACTCACTGGGATTGGCGGAGGTATGGTCCGTGATGTACTAGCAGGTAGGAAACCATTGGTGCTCAAAGATGAAATTTATGCKGTCTGGGGTATGCTAGCGGGAGCGTTAGTTGGGCTTGGTTGGTCACAGGGTACATGGCAGTTAGCCATTCTTTTTGCACTTATCATCATTTTRCGTATGTTCTCAGTTAACTACAAATGGAAGCTGCCGAAACGCTCTTTGCGTGATACTTTAGTGGAATCCACACGAAGATCGGATTCGTAGTCCAATTCACCTGCAGGGTAATCGCTTGGAGATAGGAGGAGAGTCAAATGAAAGCATCTTTAACACAGCAACAGAAAATATCAGCTGAAACAATTGCGACTCGTATTATTTCCGTAAAGGAATTGTTGCAAACGGAGTTGGATCTGTATGAAATATCGAAGGATTCAGAGACTGGTGAACATTACTTGCATTACGCTTATATGCACCGAGATTTCACCAATACAGGTGAGCCGGAGTCCTTTCATTACTTAATGCCAATTGAGAATGATGATGTGCTTGGCATGATTTTTGGCGAGCAAGGGTATGCCTATCCAGAGCATTGGAATGCTTCCTTCTTAAGAAATGGACCAGAAGGTTTCTACATCTGGTTTGATCCTTCACATGAAGCAGAACAATCCGAGGATGAGGCCATTGCGGCCGATCTCCTTCAGAAGCTTAGAGCTTTTCATGATCAAGGAAATGTAGATCCGGAAGCTGTTCGCAAGCTGTTAGAAGATATGGATGAGACCAGGAAGAAAGAAGATTAGATTGAAAGCGAAATGAACCTCTATCKCCGCCACTCAACCTGAGTGGCGGCGATAGAGGTTTTTTTGTGATTCACCTAACCATCGTATGTGAAACGTTGGAGAATATAACGTTATGCTATCACCCTATATCATGGGAAAATGAGGATTTCATCTGAATAACGTTATGGCATAGCGTTACTTACACGAGTAGCCTTTTGGGCCGCGCCTAAGAATAAGTGCAGTTTTACATTTTCTAAATGGAGCCAGGGTTGTCAGGAGAAGAGTTGTCAAATTTTCACCTAGGTGGTTAGTAAAAATAATGGAAATAGACCATATTAACACTAGTGTTGATTGAAGAGTAGAAAGGGGGGATTTGWACATGGAAATGGAATCGTATCATTTTGCAAATTTAGGTATTCATGAGGAATTAATGCAAGATCTTCGCAATCTAGAAACTCGCATGAAAGAGGAACTAGGGTACGAAATTGCGCTAATTGCGTATACCAAGGAAGCGGATGGGCTTTCAAGTAAGTGAAATATAGAGAGAAATAGGGGGAATGACGATGAAAGCTGTGAAAATGTCAGTMATCATGACGGCTGCCTTCGTCGGTTTGACGGGGTGTTCAGCAACTCACTCAAACAAACTAGAAAAGGCATCGCTGTCAATTCAAAGTGTCGGACTTTCAGATTCTGGAGATGCGAAGCTTCGAGACCCTATGAAAGTCGCTGCACCTGCCAGAAAGGTAGATCAAACACGCATAGAGGAAGAGGATCCACATCACAATACATATCTTTCCATGAACCGCGAAGTAGCTGATCAAGTGATGCAAGAGGCGCGTTTGGGCACGACTTCAATCGCAATGACGGATTCGAATATCTACGTAGCTGTTGATACGGGAGAGTTTCAAGATCCAGGTATGATTGATCAAGTTAAGCGATTAAGCAAGTATAACGATTCAGCGACGGAAGCGGGATTATTCGGTTCAGGCATGGGCGCTCATATGGATTGGGTATCTGCGAAGCCTTTACCTAGTGACAGTCTCAATGCGATTCGTCATGTCTTAACGCGTATTTATCCTGATTCCCATATTTTCATTTCGTCGAATGCTTTGTTCGTAAACCGGATGATGTACTACGACATGCAGCAACGAAAAAACAAACGCATGGATATGTACTTGCACGAGTTTAATACGATGGTGCAATATACATTCAATAGTCCCAAATGAGTAATAAATACAAGGTTCGTGCCTACTGCAGCTCGAGAATATGTGAATATGTCCACAAAGAAGATGTGATGATCGCGATTAATTATGAGACGGCTTTTAGTTTGGCGGAAGTATACAACGAATTTTCTTCCAAACCAAGCTGCCCTTCTTGTGGAGAAGCTATGGCTTTCTATGCTCACTCCGTCATTGAGGAGCCTTGGTTAACCTGATGAAGCTTGACAATTCGCGCTTTCCTGATAATAGTTAGAGAATAATGCAATCAGGAAAGGAATACCGACGCGATGATGACAGATTTTTTGAAAATAGATGCATGGCCACCAGAGGTTCGAGTACGTTTGGAGGAGCACAAGCAAATCCTTCATACCGCCGAGGACAGTAAGTTAATCGGTATTGCGGCATATGAAGCTCCCACAGAAGAGCTGCTCACAGATGCGATTTTGTCACTTTTTCTAGGCAAAAATGTACTCCTAAAGGGCCCGACAGGCTCTGGCAAAACGAAGCTTGCTGAGCACGTATCCGCTGTCTTTAATCAGCCCATGCACAGCGTGAATTGTTCCACGGATTTGGATGCAGAGGCGCTACTTGGCTTCAAAACGCTCAGACATGATGAGCAAGGGCGTAGTCAAATTGCTTTTATCCCTGGTCCAATTATGAAAGCGATGACCAAGGGGCACTTTCTCTATATTGACGAGATTAATATGGCCAAGCCAGAAACGCTGCCTCTTATCAATGGCGTGCTGGATCACCGCAGATCAATAACAAACCCTTTTACAGGCGAAGTAATAACTGCCCATCCGAATTTCAGAGTTGTCGCAGCGATTAATGAAGGCTACATTGGTACTGTCCCGTTAAATGAAGCACTGAAAAATCGTTTTGTCACGGTGGAAGTGCCTTATTTGCAAGGTGAATTATTGTTTCATTTGTTAAAAAGTCGTTCCGTGTTGCGGGATGATAAGCTGTTACGCACCTTCGTTCAACTATCCGCTGATTTGCTTTCCCTGATTGAAATGGGTCAACTACCCGATGAAGCCGGTTCGATTAGAGCACTGTTAGATGCATGTGATTTGGCAGCTTATATACCGCCGATGCGGGCAGTTACGCGGGCGATTGCGGACAAGCTAGAGGATGAAAGGGAACGTGCAGCTGTGATGAATACGGCTGAAACGTTACTGTAAAACCATGTTCGTAGGAAGCCTTAGCCGATTGGATGATAAAATCGATGCGCTGCTCCATATGCAGTTGGTGGATTTGGCTCGTTTATTTACGAAACGTGGAAAGCTGGAAGTCGAGGCTGGATTTCACGCGCATTATGATGAAACTGCCCTGCAAATGACGGTGAGTCAGTTTTGGTGGGATTATCCGCTTCGTGACAAAACAGCGGGTATGAAAAGCGATGTGTATCTGCGTTGCCTTGGCAGCGCTTGGTTTACAGGTAAGGTGGCAGTGACCGACTACCTTCATTACTGTTCGAGTGTCAAGTTTCCGAAGCTGGCGAATAGCTTATTTGCACTATGTGAGGATATGCGTTTGGAGCGCATTTGCCGCAGTCAACGTCCTGGAATGGGAGCTGTCTTTGCACATCGGCATCATATCTTAGGCGGATACTTCCAACATAAGCTACGAACGCATGTGAGCAAAGGTGAGTTGGCGGATGCGTTACTGTTGATCGTATATGGATGGTTCACTGGAAAGTCGTGGCAAGGTGAGTCGTTCTCTGCGCTTGGCAGCGAGTTAACGGGCCGTTTGGGGGGACTCTATGCGATGCTAGAGCAAGTGGAGGAAGCAAGTTATACGGCTCAAGTTGCGGCATTGTGTAAAGACATATTGGAGACGCTGTCCCCGTGGTTGGAGCGTGATGCTGTGTCTAGTTACTTCTGGACACAGCAAGGAAGCGGTATTGCAGATCCGCTGCCTGCGGACTATAAAGGCGAGCTAAAGCGCGCGAAGAGGCTCGCTAACGATGATGTGCTCCCCGACCAAGAGGGGGAGCATCAATTGCCCGGCCAAGAGCGGATGCCGACTTGGCATCGTGAGAGCAGCGACCGCAGCCCAGGGCTGCTGCGGTTCGAGCTGGAGCGCGGCGCTCGCACCGCCGCGCAGGGCTCTGCGCCCCGTGAGGGCGATGCCGCCGACCAGGCGCTCGCCATCACCCAGGGGCGCTCGCAGCGCGCCCAGCGCACCGGCGCCGCCGCTGGGCGGCGCCAAGGGCCTTCCGTGCCCGCTGCCGCGGGTCACGGGGAGGGCGAGGTCGCCGCGTATGCGACGGCGACCTGGCTCTTGCCTGAACGTCCTACTGCTGCGCAGGAGGACGGGTTCAGGCGCTTGAGCGAGCGCGCAGCGCCGCTCGCGAAGCCCTTGCAGCGTGCGATACGGCGCACGCTGGAGCAGAGGCGGATCGCCCCGCGCGGCGATCGGCTGTTCGGGCGGCTCGACAAGCGGCTTACGCGAGCCATCACGCAAGAGATGCCGCGCCTCTTCTATAAGAAGCGCGCCCCTGTACCCCAGCTCGACGCAGCGTTCGCGCTGCTCGTCGACTGCTCGGCGTCCATGTATGACAAAATGGACGAAACCAAACTCGGTCTCGTGCTATTCCACGAGACCCTCCAAAACCTCCGAATCCCGCATGAAATTGTGGGATTCTGGGAGGACGCGGACCGCGTAACCGAGCAGGAGGCACCGAATCTGTTCCAGGTTGCGGTGGATTTCGGCTCCTGTCTCGCGGTCGGGAGTGGCGCGGCTCTGATGCAGCTGGAGCCGCAGCAGGACAATCGCGATGGCTTCGCTATTCGCGAGATGATGAAGCGGCTGCTGCGGCGCACAGAGCGGCAGCGCATCCTCCTCGTGTTCTCGGATGGGGAGCCTTCGGCAGCCAACTACAACGATGTCGGCATCCTGGATACACACGAAGCCGTTCTACAAGCTAGACGCATGGGTGTCGAGGTGATTAGCGTATTTCTAGCAAATGGCACCGTGCATGAAACACAGCGAAACGCGATGCGTAATATGTACGGGCGAAGCAGTATCGTTGTTCCGAATGTGGAAGGACTACATGAACAACTTGTTCCGATTTTACGTAAGCTATTGCTGAAATCGATCCAGTCATAATTAGTTCATTCGCTTGTCATTACCTACATAAACTCCAGTTATTTTCGGGATTTTCAAGATGTATTCCCTAAATACTTAGAATTAACTGGATAACTTTCAATATTTTATTACCCTAGTTGAGCCACATGCAATGTTACGGGTAGTGTAAATTCCAAGAGCTTAATCTGAAGATCTCATCTATCTTTTAACCTCAAAATCCAGTACAATAGATCAGGATCATTCTAGGTAAAATTCGCCAAACTCCGACACAAATCGGATGAATTACATACGTAACATCATTCATAGCTTGTACTCATCTTTCATTTAGGGGGCATTTCATCTCATGTACGGAGCACCATTATCCAACAAATCCAAGAAAATTATGCTGCTTGGCTCTGGTGAGCTAGGTAAAGAAGTTATTATTGAAGCACAACGACTCGGTATTGAGACGATTGCTGTGGATCGTTATGCGAATGCACCAGCCATGCAGGTTGCGCATCGCAGCCACGTTATTTCGATGCTGGATGGCGAGCAGCTTCGTGCGATTATCGAGAAAGAACGCCCAGATCTCATTGTGCCAGAAATCGAAGCGATTGCGACGTCTGTTCTTGTTGAACTAGAAAAAGAAGGTTTCCGTGTTATTCCGACAGCGACAGCATCCCGTTTAACAATGGATAGAGAAGGGATTCGCCGACTTGCCTCGGAAACACTGGGACTACGCACAGCCAAATATGAATTTGCTAATAGTCTTGAAGAATTGCACGCTGCTGTAGCTGTAATCGGCACACCTTGTGTGATCAAACCGATCATGAGCTCATCTGGAAAAGGGCAAAGTGTTTGCCGAACGGCTGAGGGTGTAGAAGCTTCATGGAACATTGCGATGGAAGGCGGACGTGCTAAGAACGCGCGTGTGATCGTCGAAGAATTTATCCATTTTGAATCCGAAATTACGTTGTTGACGGTTCGTTCTGTTTCAGGAACAACCTACTGTGAGCCAATTGGTCACATTCAAAAAGACGGTGATTATATCGAATCTTGGCAGCCGCATACCATGTCTGAGCAGCAAATTGTGGATGCGCAGCAAATGGCAAAAACGATTACCGATGCACTTGGTGGTCATGGTCTATATGGCGTTGAATTATTCCTAACCGCAGATGGCGTATACTTCAGTGAAGTGTCCCCGCGTCCGCATGATACAGGTATGGTTACGATGGCTACACAAGATCTCAGTGAGTTCGCGCTGCATGCAAGAGCAATTCTTGGATTCCCGATAACGGGCGTTCGCTTATTGACGCCAGGTGCCAGCTACACGCTGAAAGCTGATCGCGAGCAAGTCGAATATACAATTAGCGGCATTGACGAGGCACTATCTGTACCGAATACGCAAGTAAGAGTATTTGGCAAGCCTGAAACCAAAGTAGGTCGCCGTATGGCTGTTGCCCTGAGTTCTGGGGAAACTGTGGAGGAAGCACGCAGCCTAGCTAAAGAAGCAGCAGCTAAGCTCGCTTTGAATTACAACTAAACTGAATGACTGAAGAACGCTAATCCCTGTCTGAAGTCATCATCCGGAGGCAAGCACTATGGAACCTAAAGCAGCAAGACTGTCTCGAACCGTGTTGACAGAAATTATTTTGCCAGCGGACACGAACTACCATAACACCGTCTTTGGTGGTCGCGTAATGCAATATATTGATAAAGTTGCCACGATTGCCTCCATGCGCCATTGTCGTAAGAGTGTGGTAACAGCTTCGAGTGATAGCTTGGATTTTTTCGCACCGGTTAAGCTTGGCGAGGCGATTCAATTGGAAGCATTTGTTACGTGGACGCATCGGAGTTCGATGGAGGTTTATGTGAAAATTGAGTCCGAGAATCTTCTGACCGGTGAAAAAAAACATACAGCCACGTCGTTTCTGACGTTTGTTGCCTTAGATGACGCGGGCCAGCCGTGTCCAGTCCCAGGCATTATTGCGGAAACGGATGAAGAGAAGAAGCTCTTCGAATCCGCGGAAGCACGGTTTACAGCACGAAAGCTTCGTAAGGAAGCACGACTATAAGCTTTCCGGTTTCCTGATTCAGCCAGCAGTTCCCTATGAGGGAACTGCTTTTTTTTATTGGTAAAGGAAGGGGTATCTGGATGGTTATTGAATAGTTAGGAATAGATGAAATCTTGTAACCCACTTTTGTTCCAAGAAAGGCGTCCGAATGAAGACAAGAGTCATAAAGATTTTGCTTACAAATGTCATCGTATTAGTAGTCGCCGCCATAACATATCGCCTTACAGATCAGTATCTTATTTTAGATAAACGAGACCAAACGTACGGGGAATATGATTTCTTTACAATTCCAATTGATGCAGAAGCGGAAGTCATGGGAACAGGTAAGCAACATATTAGCGATAAGCTAGTTTCTACTAGGATTGTTATCAAAAACGTGCTCACCATGAAAGAAGGCATGAATCTGACACAAGGTGAAGAAATTATAGCTTATGAACGCTATGATCTTCTTTCAAATAGGTATTTGTCTCCAATTCCGTTTATGCCTGGACGAAGTATTACAGGGATGGGAACGGGGTATCAACGATTAGAGAAAAATCAATCAGGAACTGTGAAATTAAACTTTGATGAAAAGACGGGCAGGTTCTGGATTGTATCCGTTAATCCAAAGTAGAGGAAACTCATCCTAGTACACAACTTTTTAAGTGTTTAGGAAGTCAAATAAAGAGAAAAACCATGCCTCCATATTATTTTTACAGATAAGGATGAAGAATCAATGGGACTTATTGACATGAAACAACGGATAGGCAAGCGATTTCCTTTCTTATATAGGCTCCGCGTCCAGCAGCTGATCGTACAGCGACGCATCATGAATTTAAATCCCAAAATTAAATATGCTTATGTTAGAAGTTCTCAGCCATTTACTTATACTGCAAAGAAGCACAAATCTATACTTCGGCGGGTGCTCGGAAATACAGATCCTATTTTACAAGAAAACAAGATCGTGAATTTGAAAATCGCGCTGAAGCATGTGGATGGGATCGTAATTCATCCCGGTGAGACGTTTTCCTTTTGGAAGCTAATTGGTGTGACTAGTAAAGAAAAGGGTTATATCGAGGGTCTCATGCTCTCTCATGGCGAAGTTCGTGTAGGTACCGGCGGTGGTTTGTGTCAGTTAGCGAATATGTTATATTGGCTTGCGTTACATACGCCGCTTGTGATCAAAGAAAGACACCATCACAGCTTCGATCTATTTCCAGACGACCGAAGAGTAATCCCCTTTGGTACGGGAACGAGTGTATTTTATAATTACGTAGATTTACAATTTTACAATCCAACTTCGAATCGGTTTCAATTTCATCTGGAGGTCACGGAAGCGTATTTAGAAGGTGCGATAAGCTGCGATACAGAATTGCTATATGATTATCGAGTGAAAGAGAAGAACCATTCATTCTACGAAACTTCAAACAAGTGGTTCAGGGGGAACGAAATTTGGCGGCAAAAAGTAAGTAAGCAAGATGATTCTATCGTGGATGAAGAGTTGGTTAACGTGAATCACGCAGAGGTCAAGTATATGAAATCTAACGGAACTCAGGAGAACGAATGAAGAGTGAATATGTGAAGGATTTTCTCATTTTCGGTTGGAAACAAGCCTTATGCTGTATGTTTCCTGTTATCATCTTTATGACTTTGGCTGTATCCAAAGCAGTACCGCTGCCATTCATGCATCGCTATGATTTCATTTTACTTGTGTGTATTCTTGCGCAACTGATATTGGTATGGACGAAGTTAGAGAGTGTTGATGAGCTGAAGGTTATCACGGTATTTCACATTATTGGACTTGCTCTTGAGTTGTATAAAGTACACATGGGTTCGTGGTCTTATCCAGAGGAAGGCTTGACGAAAATAGCCGGAGTCCCGCTGTATAGCGGTTTTATGTATGCCAGTGTCTCCAGTTATGTGTGTCAGGCGTGGAAACGATTTGATTTGTATCTCATTAACTGGCCAAGCAAATACATGGCGATCCTGGTATCGATAGGTATATATGCTAATTTTTTTACCCATCATTTTATGGTTGATATCAGGTGGATTCTCATTGCCTTGATCGTGATTCTGTTTTACAAATCTCATATTCTATTCACCGTAACGACCCAAACCTATCGCATGCATACGGTCTTATCCTTCATGTTAGTTGCTTTATTTATTTGGCTGGCTGAAAATATTTCAACATTTCTTGGAGCTTGGCGCTATCCAGATCAAGAAATTTCGTGGCGGATTGTTCATTGGGGGAAAATTAGTTCATGGTTTATGTTGGTCATTATTACGATCATCATCGTAGCAGAATTGAAGCGTATCAAATATCCAAAGCAAGTTAAAGGTGCATGAAATAGCGAAACCCCCGGAAGCTCGTAGCCTCTGGGGGTTCTTTTTGCAATTCGTTTACTTCGCTCCACCTTCAGCAAGGATCGTTTCCCAAATCGCACCTTTACCATATAGTTCTTTGTTCACTTTATCCCAACCACCTAGGTATTCGATATTGAATAGGCCTGGAGGCGTTGTGTAGTTTTTCTCATATTGCTTAGCGACTTCTGGAAGAACTGAGCGGAAGCCTTTGTCAGCGAATACTTTCTGAGCATCAGCAGAGAACAAGTAGTCATAGAACGCTTGAACAGCTGCACGATTACCATGCTTATCAACGTATTTATCAATAATAGCAACGGGATTTTCAATGGAAGTCGTGTATTGTGGAATAACTTCAACGTATTTCTTACCGGATTGAATACGAGCGACAAGTTCATTCTCATACGTAATGATCGCATCGCCTACACCTTTATCGAAGGTCGCTAGGGAGTCGGCGCCACTCTTATCGAGAACTTTAATGTTTTTGTATATTTTAGCTACGAGATCTTTGGCTACAGCAGGGTCTTGCTTACCAGCAGCTTCGGAAATTTTGAGTCCAGCACCGTAGACAGCATTGATATCCCATTTAGCACCACCAGAACTACTTGGGTTTGGAATGAGGACTTCAACGCCTGGTTTTGTTAGATCGGACCAATCCTTAATTCCTTTTGGATTCCCTTCACGCACACCAATAGCGGCGATAGAAGTTGTTACGAAACCTTTTTGTGGCGTGTTTTTCCAGTCGTGTGTAATTAGACCTTTTTCCACGATTTTTTGAATATCACCTTCAAGAGAGAGTGGAGCGATATCCGCTTCAAAGCCTTGAATGATAGCCGTAGCTTGTGAGCCGGAAGCGACATAAGATTCTTGGAATTCAACGGTTGTACCGGTTTTCTTTTTATATTCTTCTTTGAATTTTGGCAGGATTACATCAAAGGATTCTTTCAAAATGGAGTAAGCACCGACCGTAATCGTGACTTTACCGCCATCAGCTTTCGGTGTCGTACTTGCAGCAGCTGTTGCAGCTGTCGTTGCAGCGGCAGATGGAGCACTGGTGCTAGCTGTTTTGGTCGTACCGGATCCGCACGCTGTAAGGGTAATACTTGCTGTGAATAAGGCTGCAGTAACTAGGCCAAGCGTTTTAACATTTTTCATGGTTAACAACTCCCCTTCTTTTCTAAAGCTTATTTGGTATTAGGTTATATGAAGACAGGCTGTGGATCTTGTTTGGCCTGATTATCAATCCAGGTTGTACCTGATTGGGTAAATACAGAAATCTGATGGATAAGAATATTCACTTCATCGCCAACTTGATAAATGCGTTCTTTCACGGACTGATAGGCAAAAAGCTTGATATGACCCGTATCCATTTCTAGATACCAGGAATCTCCGCGGAAGTGAACATGTGTTACTTTGCCTTTTTCTCCAGCTGTGGCCAAATGACTGACATTGTGCGGACGAACTTCGATGTTCTCAGGACGAATTAGTACATTTACATCAGGTAGCCATTTGCCATCTTGTTGAAGATCAGCAAGCGTAGGGAATCCAACAAGCGGCGAATAGGAGGGAAGAACATTGGATTCTCCAATGAAGGAAGCTGCGAAGGATGAAGCAGGCTTCGTATAGATTTCCCATGGACTTCCTTGTTGTTCGATTTTGCCACCTTGGACCAAGATGATTTCATCGGCAACCTCGATCGCCTCATCCTGATCATGCGTTACGAAAAGGGTCGTTACTTTGAATTCGTTGATCAAATTTCGCAGCCAAACGCGAAGCTCTTTACGGATTTTGGCATCAATCGCGGCAAAAGGCTCATCGAGTAGAAGCAGCCTTGGTTCAGGTGCTAGGGCTCTAGCGAAAGCTACCCGTTGGCGTTGTCCGCCTGATAGTTGATGGGGATATTTTCGCTCATGACCTGCAAGACCCATTAAGTTCAACAGATACGTGACGCGATCCTGAATCTCAGCCTTCGACTTTTTGAGCACTTTCAATCCATAAGCGACGTTGTCAAACACCGTCATATGTTTAAAGAGTGCATAACTTTGAAAAACGAAGCCAATACCTCTTTCTTGAACTGGAAGGTGAGTAGCGAGCTTCCCGTCAAAATAAATATCACCGCTAGTTGGGGATTCGAGTCCAGATAGCATCCGAAGGATGGAGGTTTTACCACCGCCGCTCGGTCCAATCAAACMGACAAGATTCCCTTCTTTAATTTTGAAATTAACATCTTTGATCGCATGAAAGTCTCCGAAATGTTTATTAAGATTGGTTACTTCAATGTGCATGTGGGGATCCTCCTCCATGATTTCTTGTTGCTTCGCTTCTTCGTTTCAGCCACTCTAGCGTTAATAAAATCGTTATGGAGATGAGACCTAATACGAAGGCCACGCTATTGGCTGCTACGAGCTGAAATTGTTCAGCATCTTGATAGACGAGTGTCGTTGCTGTTTGTGTTTGATTAATGATGTTGCCTGATACGACAAGAATGGAGCCGAATTCACCAAGCGAACGAGCGATTGTCAAAATCAAGCCATACATGACGCCCCATCGAATACTCGGCCATGTTACTTGAAAGAAAGTGCGAATGGGTCCTGCGCCTAGGGTTGCAGAAGCTTCTTCGGACTGTGTTCCGATTTCCTCAAGTAAGGGGACAACCTCACGTACCATTAGTGGAAAGGTGATAAACATAGTTGCAATAACCATCCCGGGAATCGCATATACGATTTTCATATTATGATCTTCGAGAAATGCGCCAAGTGCTGTGTTTGGTCCGAAGATCAAGATCACCATTAAACCTACAATGACAGGTGACACCGCAAATGGAAGGTCGATCAGGGCATTAACGATCGGTTTCATCCAACGTGAAATCCAGGATCCTCTAACAATTTCTATGGAAATATAAACCCCAATAATGGCATTAAGCACGGTAACGATACTGACGATAATCAAAGAAATCTTCATAGCATGCAGGGCTTCTGGACGGACAAGGGCATCAAAGAATGCGCCAGGGCCATCTTCAAATGCGCCAAAGGAAATACCTAAGAAAGGCAATATGATTAGTAGGAATATGACCAAAAAAGAAATGCCAATCAATAATTTTCTCATGCTAGCCGCCCCTTTCCGCGAGTCCATAAATGGATTCCCCATAAAATCAGGACGGAGAGTGTCAGGAGGACAAGTGAGATAGCAGCTGCACCTTCAGGATTGTAGTTCTGTGTTTCACCATATATATAGACGGAGGCGACCATCGTTTTACCGGGTAAATTACCGGAGATTAGGGAGATGGCACCAAATTCTGCAAGTGATCGGGAGAAAGCGAGCATACTACCAGCAATCGTACCAGGTAATAGCGCTGGCAATACGATGCGGTAAAACGTATAGAATCTGTTTGCACCAAGTGTGAAACTCGCCTGTTCTTCGGCTGGATCAATCTGCTCCAATAGTGGTTGAACTGTACGTACTACGAATGGGAAAGTGACAAAGACTAGACCAATAACAATGGCTGTTTGATTATAGAGCAGTTTGATTCCTACCGAGTCTAACCAAGCTCCTAGTGGACTTTGTGGTCCTAGTAGGGTGAGAAACATTAAGCCTGCAACGGAAGTAGGAAGTGAGAAGGGGAGATCGACCATGCTGTTCAGAATGCTCTGTCCTCGGAATCGATATCGGACAAGGACATAAGCGATGATCGTTCCCAACACTGCTTGAATAACCGTTGCAATAATACTTAACTTGACTGTTAAGACAATTGATTTCCATGCTAAAGGTC
This sequence comes from Paenibacillus sp. 01T442, assembly GCF_056398345.1. Taxonomy (NCBI): domain Bacteria; kingdom Bacillati; phylum Bacillota; class Bacilli; order Caryophanales; family Paenibacillaceae; genus Paenibacillus; species Paenibacillus sp. 01T442. The sequence continues at coordinate 34 of NZ_JBFTPF010000093.1, read as the reverse complement.
CTGTGACTTCTTTCCAAAAAGGTTCCCAGCCTAG
>NZ_JBFTPF010000092.1:0-18236 GCF_056398345.1 Paenibacillus sp. 01T442 | reverse complement strand
TGATGTAATCGAACGGATACTTTGCGTATTCTTGCTTATAAATCTCCACGTGCTCTGGGAAATAATCAGATTCCACACCTAAGAGTACATTGATTTTACCTRCATACGCTTGTTTGAGTTGAAGTACTTCCTCAATATAGCGGGGAAATTCGCTTTTTGCCATGGCGATGGCAGGTTGTGCACGATCTTCCGAGCTTCCAAAGTAGGGGGAGTGATCGGAGATGCCAATTACTTGAAGGCCAGCTGCAATGGCTGCTTCAATATAGTCACGTATGGTATCTTGCGCATGTCCGCATCGCTCATGATGCGTATGTAAGTCGAATTTCACTGAAAGGCCTCCTATTCAGAACCGATAAATTGCGTTTCCGGCATTCCTTTGAGATCGCGAAGAAATTGTTGCATGGCAGAATTCAAGTATCTTCCTGACTTATATACTACGCCTACCGGATGAGTAATATCCAGTTCGTTCACTTTTACCATCTTCAATGAGCCATGTCGCAGTTCATCCGCAACAGACATTTTGGAAATGATCGCAACACCTAGATTTAACTCGACCATGCGCTTCACTTCCTCACTGCTAGACAACTCCATGACAATATGAGGCGAGACATCATAGGATTTGAAGATTTGATCGACGAAACGTCGACCCGCAGTTTCTGGGGAAAGCATAATAAACGGAATATTTCTAAGTTTCTCGATAGATAAATGCGTGAAACGACTAAGAGGATGATGCGTGGAGACGATGAGTTCAAAATTATCATAGTAAAGCACGGAAGTCTCTAAAGCTGGATTCTTCTCAAACAAATACGTGATCCMAATATCGATATGACCGTTTTCCACGGATGTCATGATCTGAGAAGAGGTCATGGAATGAATGGTCGTTTTAATCAGCGGGAATTGATCCTGGAAATAGGAAAGGACCCTCGGCAAGATCTGCATGGCAATGGAAGTCGTTGTGCCAATATGGATATGACCTTGAGGGGTTTGACTCAGATCGGAAAGACGCTGTTTCAGGTCACTCGTGATCCGTAATATTTTTTCCGCATGTTCCAAGAAAAGCTTTCCACTATCTGTTAAAGTAACAGGCTGATTACGATCAATGAGAATCGTACCGAATTCATCCTCAAGACTTTTTATTTGCGCGGAAACGGCAGGTTGGGTCAAGTTTAGAATTTCACCAGCTTTACGAAAGCTCATCGTCTTAGAAATCGTGAGCAGGGTTTCTAACTGGTTCATATTCATCAGATTACCTCCTGCAAGTTAGATGTAAGATCAAAGGTACAAATAAAATTTATCGAAATTGTAAAGGACATAAAAACCTTTTCTTACTTTATTATATGATAGGAAGTGCTAACTAGGCAACAAGGCGGGATAATTGCGGGTCTCTGAGCGTAAGCTACTGATGAATAGAAGCGAAGCGTATAACTGAAAATTATCTTTGCAAAATACTCAAATTTGAATATAATAATTTATGTAATTTAAAACATATCGATTAAGGAGACTCCACGTATGTCTTTATCTCGTAAATCAAATCCGACCGTGACGGTTGTAGCTTTGATGCTTGGGCTCTTGCTGGCTTCTCTAGATCAGACGATTGTATCGACTGCGATGCCAACGATTGTATCTAAGCTGGGCGGATTTAGCCAATTTGTTTGGGTATTCTCGGCCTATCTGATTGCCAATGTGGCGGCAATGCCCATCTTCGGTAAACTTTCGGATATGTATGGGCGTAAATTATTTTTCATTATTGGGATCGTCGTCTTTATGATCGGATCCGCGTTATGTGGAACAGCATCGTCGATGACACAGCTGATCATCTACCGTGCGATCCAAGGTATTGGCGGCGGTGCGTTGATGCCGATTACCTTTGCTATTATTTTTGACATTTTTCCTCCTGAGAAAAGGGGTAAAATGCAGGGCTTATTCGGCGCAGTTTTCGGTTTATCCAGTGTGCTTGGTCCTATTATTGGGGCTTACTTCACAGATCATGTGACGTGGGAATGGATTTTCTTCATCAATTTACCTCTAGGTATTATTTCTCTGATTATGATTATTTTCTCTTATCACGAGTCCGTGGAACATAGTAAGGCTAAGATTGATTGGGGCGGTACAGTTGTATTAACGGCAGCTATCGTTTCGCTCATGTTCGCATTGGAATTTGGCGGGAAAGAGTATGCTTGGGGTTCGATGCAGATTATTGGTTTATTTGCAGGGTTCGTTGTGCTGTTAGCAGGGTTTATTTTTATCGAGAAAAACGCTGCAGAGCCCATTGTACCGCTAGATTTGTTCAAAAATCGGTTATTTACTTCCAGCATGGGAGTAAGCTTTGCTTATGGAGCGGTTCTCATTTCGGCAGGGACATACATTCCTTTGTTTATCCAAGGCGTATTCGAAGGTTCTGCGACATCAGCTGGTTCGACTTTAACTCCTATGATGTTAGGTGTTGTTGTAAGTAGTGCATTAGGTGGTCGCTTCATCGGTAAATTCTCCTATCGGAATGTGCTTCTTGTATCCGTCGCTCTTCTTCTGTTGGCGACATCGCTACTTGGTGGCATTTCCATTGATTCTGAGAGATGGGTTATCACAACCTACATGATTATTCTCGGACTAGGTATTGGCGCATGTTTCCCAATCACGTCGATGTCTGCACTTCATAAAGTTGATTTCCGCCGCAGGGGGACGGTAACATCCTTGGTTGCTTTCTTCCGTTCTGTTGGTTCTGCCATTGGGGTAGCGATATTCGGGAGCATTCAAGTCAATGCTTTAAAAGACAACATTACCAAATCGTTGAATGACCCAGCTATGGCTGAGAAATTCCATGACGCGCGGATGTTGCTTCAACCCGAAGTGCGAGCGAATATCCCCAAAGAGGTATTGCATAAGCTTCTAACCGCATTGGCGGATTCGATTGCCGTCGTTTTCCAAACTACGATTGTTCTAGCTATACTAGGTCTCGCGTTCATTTTATTGATGGGAAATGCTAAACTAGAAGTTGGTAAAGCGCCTGTTAAAGGAGATGTACCAGTAGGACACTAGGAGGTTAACACAAATGTCGATGAAGCTGGTCATTCTCGGACTCTTAATGGAAGCCAATCGGCATACCTATGAGATTCGTCAAACGATGAAAGAACGCGGCATGGCGAATTATATGAAGCTGCAGGACGGTTCACTCTATTATGCCATGGATCAACTGCATAAAGATGGTCATGTAGAAGCGCTAGAAGTCGTGCGGGATACGAATCGGCCCGAGAAAACCATATATCAAATAACGGAAGCTGGTAAGCAAAAATTTCAAGAACTGTTGTCTCATCAATTGCATGAAGAGATCAAACATTATCATCCACTCTATGTGGCATTGCCTTTTACCGTTCATGGTGATCAATCTAAAATTGCAGATATACTTGAACATAAAATTTTGGAACAGAAAATGATCATGAATAAGATGAAAAGTTTGTACTACGAGCACTTAAACATCGTTCCACGCGTCGTCTTGCATATGATGGTCGGCAGCTATAAACGTGCTTTCACTGAGTTGAAATGGCTAGAAGAGCTGCAACAGGATGCTCGAGACGGTAGATTGCAGGAACGAAATACGGAGCTCGATGTGGACTGGGATCGGATCGAGTGAAGCGAATTTTTGTAATACGCGATCGATTAGTCCGGAATTGCCGAATTATAATCACTGGCAGCGTCATTGCATCTTAATTAGTCCTAATTTACCTAACTAAATCGCCCAAAACGCCACTCACACAAGGAAAATGGGTATTTAGTTCGGCGAATCCGGACTATTTGTACTATTCAAACAGATATCCTCGTTTTAATTTGGGGAAATCGGACTAACTCAGCTTCAGGTGAGAAGCTAAAGTTTATCAGCAGTCATTCAGCTGCACAATGAAATGCGGCAAATCCGTGCAGACCAAGTCCGGCGTCAAGCCAGCCGACGCCAGCTGCTCATGCACATTGTCTGGCGTCGCGACGCCCGTCAAGATAAGGGCAGTGCGGCACCCCGCCACCCTGCCTCCGCGGATGTCGGTGTGCACGTTATCGCCGATGACCCAGACATCGGCGGCAGGCAAACCGAGCCGCTCAATGGCATACGCCATGATGATCGGCGAAGGCTTCCCGATCACCACCGGCTCCACGCCGGAGGCGGCGGTGATCGCAGCTGCCAGGGAGCCAGCCCCTGGCATAAGCCCCCCATCCGACGGAAGCATCCGGTCGGGATTCGTTAAGACATAGGTCGCGCCATGCTTCAGATGGCGGACCGCTTCCGTCAGCTTCCCATAGGTGAAGCTGCGATCAATGCCTTGGACGACGTAATCCGGCGTCGTCTCGTCCAACGCGAAGCCGGCTGCGTCCAACGCAATCCGCAGGCCGTCTTCGCCGATCATATGCACGCGCCGGCCAGCGCGCTGCTCGGTCAAGTACTGCGCAGCCGCCTGCGAAGACGTATAGACGGCTGCCGCGGGTACCTCCATGCCGAGCGCTTGTAGATGCTCGGCAACCTGCTCGGGGGTGCGGGACGAATTGTTCGTCACCAAGAGGTAAGGCAATTGCTCCTGCTGGAGCCATTGCAAGAAAGCAGCGGCACCAGGGATTGGCTCGTGCCCTCTGTAAAGTGTGCCATCTAGATCGATTAGAAATCCGTTCATCCTGTTGCTTCTCCTTTAGATAGGTAAGTTGTTGTCGGCAGTGTGATCTCGACGATCGTACCCTCCGTAAGTTTAGAGCTAATGTTCATGAACCCACCGTGTGCTTCAATGATCCGAAAACAAACCATTAGGCCCAGTCCTGTTCCTTTTTCCTTTGTACTATAGAAAGGTTCTCCAAGCTTGGGAAGACGTTCAGGTGCAATGCCACAGCCCTGATCCACGAAACGAACAAGAATCTGATTGCCMGAACCTTTCAGCTCTGCATGAATGCGCAGACTCCCACCTTGCGACATCGATTCAATCGCATTTTTCATTATATTAATGAAGACCTGCTTGATTTGATTCTCATCACACATGACAGGGGGAAGCCCAGAGTCAACCTCTGCTTCAATTTCGATATTAGAGAGCAGTGCTTGTGGTTGAAGTAACTCTACCGTGCTCATGATGATCGTGTATAACGTACTAGTAACGAAGTGGGTAGCTTGTGGCTTGGATACAAACAAAAACTCATTCACAATGAATTCTATACGCTGCAGCTCTTTTTGCATAATTTCAATGTAATATTGCTCCTTGGCAGAGCTTGTCTTGAGCAGCTTGAGGAATCCTTTTAACGCGGTCAGCGGATTGCGGATCTCATGCGCAACACCAGCAGCCAGCTGTCCAACGGCAGATAGCTTATCCGATTTAATAAGCAATTCCTGCGTCTTCTTCAATTCGGTGATATCACTGAATGTAATGACGGTACCCAGCAACTGACCACCACCATCTAACATAGGACTGGACATGTACTCTACTGGAAAGCTGGTTCCATCTTTTTTCCAAAACAAATCTTCATTCATGATCGCGCCTTCACGTTGAAGCATCGTATTTACTGTCGCGTTATCCTCAGGAATGACCAAAGTTCCATCCTCATGAAGCGGCCGAATTAGGTTATGTATGCGTCTACCTAGCATTTCATCCACTTTCCAACCGGTGATGGCTTCTGCGGCTTTGTTCCAGAAAATAGTGCGTCCATTCGTATCAATGCCATAAATGCCTTCTGATACCGAATTGAGAATAAGTTGATTTTGCTTATAGAGCTTATCAATTTCTTTCTTCTGTTCTCTGATCTCGGTCAAATCTTTCAGAATAGCATACACCCCAATGATTTGGTTGCCCACCTTAGTAGGAACAAAAGTGACATTAGAAGGGATAGGGAAACCATTTTGATGTAAGAAAGAAGCATCGAAATTTTGGGGCGTTCCTTCTGAAGCTACTTGGAAATGGTGCAGCGTTTTGAGTAGATCAGGAGGATGGATCATTGGAAGAAACGAGGCAGATTTTGACGATTCTTCACCCAATCCGAGCAAGCTTTCAAGTCCATGATTCGAAGAAAGGATATCTCCATCCAAACTAAAGGAAATAATGGAATCAGGGTGGTTATCGAATAGTGATTTATATCGCTCAGCACTTTCCGAAATACTCGTTTCACGTCGCTTGAGTAACCGTATTCCTAATAGGATGAGTAACATAAATACGACGAACAAACCACTATCGATTGCGATGCTTGCCATGCGGTTATTTTGAAAAAAAGGCAGATGGTGCAAATAAATTAAATGAATACCGAAGATCGCTATGACGGCTATCAGGTAAATCGTGAATTTTTGGGTACTTGCAGGAGGGGGGTTCATCGTCATTGACTCTCATCTCTCCTTATTGGGATTCTCTTTCTTAGTTTAACAGGAATAGTTATTATTTTGTATAATTTACCATTGTTTTTGGATTTTAATTATTTGGAGGCATCGATACTAGGTTTCGACAATTTAAGTATGAAGGTAGAATTGTGGCATGTATCTGAGTAGATGGAACTATTTTTGTTAAATTGACAGTATACTTGTCCTAAAATATTATGTATAATGTTGAAAAAGGTCGTTTTTCTGTGGAACTTATTCACAAATGAGATCGGAGCGGAGCTATGAAGGCTGAGTACATTAATCCCTTTTTGGAGTCGGCTAGAATCGTCATCGAGCAAGTTGCTAACATTCGCCCAACGACAGGACAGCTCGGCATTAAAGACGTCAAATTTGTGGAAAAGTATATCTGGATCCAAATTGGTATGACTGGACAAATGGAAGGCGACGTCGTTTTCGGCTTGGCTGAAGATGTTGCTCTAAAAATGGTTTCTGCCATGATGGGCGGATTCGTCATCACTGAGATGGATGAAATGGGAAAGAGTGCCATTTCTGAATTGGGCAATATGATTAGTGGTAATGCGAGCACGATGCTCTTTAACCAAGGCGTTCGGGTCGACATTACACCACCGAAGTTAGTCCAATCTGCAACGGCAGCAGGATTTGTGCCGAAGAGAGCATTGACCATTCCTTTAATCATGGATGGCATTGGTGAACTAGACATTCAAGTGCTAATTACGTAATATAAGTAGAAACGTTGGAGTACCAGTATGATGGTAGCTCCATTTTTTTTGTGTATCGAAGGGGGTGGAATAAGTTGGAAATCAAGAACAAAGTCGTCTTGATTACAGGGGCTTCAAGTGGAATTGGAGCATTGATGGCGCAGCAATTTGCAGCTAAGGGTGCTATTCCTGTGTTGACGGCACGGCGTACGGATATGTTGAAACAAATTGCTTCGAGCTTGGCGGGGAAACACGCTGTCTACGCCATGGATGTTACACATACAGATGAGGTCAATCAAGTTGTGAGCCGCATCATCGCCGAGTTTGGGCGAATTGATATACTCATTAATAACGCTGGATATGGTATATTTGAATCATTTACGGAAGCGCCACTTGCTCATTTTGAAGAGATGATGGATGTGAATTATCTGGGGCTCGTGCGTTGCACGCAGGCAGTGCTTCCGCACATGTTAAAGGCAGGTAGTGGTCATATTGTCAATGTTGCCTCAATGGCAGGTAAAATTGGTTCAGCCAAATCAACAGCCTATTCGGCAACCAAGCATGCGGTGCTAGGATTCACGAATAGCTTGCGGATGGAACTAGCGAGAACAGGGGTATCCGTGACAGCGATTAATCCAGGTCCGATTGCGACACCATTTTTCGACAAGGCGGATCCGAGCGGTAATTATGTCAAGAACATCGCTTGGTTTATGTTAAAGCCGGACAAAGTAGTCAAAGAGCTCATTCATGCGATCGAGAAAAACATACCAGAGAAGAACCTGCCTTTTGTAGCGGGTGTTGGTATTAAATTATTTCATCTGTTTCCACGCCTTTTTAACAAGCTGGCATCCCATATCATGAATAAAAAATAAAGCGGCTCCCAATCACATTGGGGTCGCTTTTTCTCTGCCTTTGCTACGTTTCGGATGAATCAGACTTCGCTGCTTGCTTCGCTTGATTTAGTGCGCGGATTTCTTCGAAAATCTTTCGCATTTCTGCCTTGCCCTCAGGATGAGATTGATTCCAGTGGGAAGCGAGTGCGGGTAGTGCCTTGTGAACATGATTGAAGAAAGCCCATATTTTGATTTTCTCGATCATTTCTGGGGAAGTATCACCTGTAATAAGTTCTGCGGTCTTGGCGACCAACGTGTTAAAATCGTTTTCGAAATTGGTAGGCATGCACGTCATCCCTTCGGATGGAAATAGAATAGTTGGAGCACTTTTAGTTTAATAGATGGAGATGAGGCTGTCAAAATGTCGCGAAGTATTCTGCCTTCAAGATGTAATGCATCCTCGTGAAGGGAAAATTTTTCATGTTATTTTAACGGTAACGATTGTTTACTCCCCTTTTTTAACCTAAAATAAGGTAGATAACCGATGGGTCTTTTTACCTGTAGGCTAGGGGGGATAAAATGAAGTCACTGAGAGAGATATTTAACAGGGACTTTAATACATTAGATAAAGGGTTGCAGGAACAAATTTATAAAGAATTTTACTTGCTCGTTTATCCGATGATTAATTTTATTTTGAGAGATCACGCTGCCGTGGAGGACATTATCCAGGAAGCCTTTCTCCGTGCTGTTCACAAAGCCCCTTTATTAACGGAAATTGATAAATATGAGGGCTGGCTCAAGAGACTTACGCGGAACGTGACTCTCAATCATTTGCGCAAACATAGACGTAACCGTGATGAACTCGAGACAGAGGTATTGTTTTCCTTAAAGGAGTCAGCTCCAACTTCGGATTATTCGGCTGCGCCAGACGTAGAGGTTGAAATGAAAGTCATGAGAGAAGCCGTTATTGCTTATATCAATCAACTTAATCCTTCTTATAGACAGATTATCGCTATGAAATGGATTCATAATTTATCTTATAAAGATATGGCTAGTGAACTTTGTGTGACCGAAGGCGTTGTGCGACAAAGGCTTTTTCGTGCACGGGATGCGATTAAACAGAAGTTTTTGGACGAATGGGGATCAGATAGATAGAGGGCGGCGTCTGCATATTTGTTTGCTGAGGCACTCTAGCATATAATATGGGCATGAGGTTGGAAGAGAAAAGGGGTATATCGTATTGAGCACGAGTTTCGAACAGCTGCAGATTGCACAGGCTTATTTAGATAAATTACAAGAATTAGGGATTGGTGAGCCAACACCGATTCAAGCGGAAGGTATTCCAGTTCTCCTGCAAGGGAAAGATGCGATTATTCAATCCCAGACAGGAACGGGTAAAACCCTAGCTTATTTGCTGCCTGCCTTGGAGCGAATTGATCCAACACAGAAACAATTGCAAGTCATAGTTATTGTCCCTACGCGAGAGTTGGGCATGCAGATCATGCAGGAAATTGAGAAATTGACTAGCGGGGGGCCTATTCGTTCGCAATCCTTAATCGGTGGAGCGGCTGTTGCCAGACAGATCGAAAAGCTGCGCCTTCACCCGCATATCGTAGTTGGAACGCCTGGACGATTGTTGGAATTAATGAAAGTTCGCAAGCTTACGCTGCATCATGTGAAAATGGGCATTGTTGATGAAGTTGACCAAGTGTTTGAACTTGGCTCTATGCAGGATGTAGAAGCGGTACTCAAAGGTATGCTTCGCACGAGTCAAATGGTGTTTGTTTCGGCGACTATTCCTCAAAGTACGGAGCAAGCAGCAGGCAGGTGGTTGAAGGATCCGGTTATTATCAAAATAAACCCCTCCCAGCGTACGGCTGAAACGTTGGAGCATCACTATGTCGTGTGTCAGGAACGTGAAAAGATTGACACACTCCGAAGACTTGTTAGGATGATAAAGCCGACTTCAGCGATTGTCTTCATTAATGTAACTGATGATATTGCACAAGTCGTTGGTAAGCTTCAATACGTTGGGCTTTCTGTTGAAGCTCTATATGGAGAAGCGAGCAAGCAGGATCGTGCCAAAGTGATGGGCAATTTCCGTGAGGGGAAATTCCAATTATTGTTGGCAACTGACGTTGCAGCCAGAGGACTTGATATTGAAGGTGTGACGCACGTATTCCATCTGGATGTGGCGACGAATGCAGAGTATTACCTGCACCGTGTAGGTCGGACAGGCCGGATGGGCCGTGAGGGGACTTCGATTTCTATCGTGACCTCGAGAGAGCTCTTCATCATCGAGAAATTCGAGAAACAGCTCGGCATCACGATCGAGCCGAAGGCCATGTACGAGGGCCGGTTAGTTGACCCGGCCCAAGATCGCAGCGCGGCTACGATGCGCAGCCGCCGTGAAGCTGCGCGCCCAAGCGCAGCACCTTCGCGCAGCGGCTCCGCCGGCGCGCATGAGGCTGCCGCGCCTGCGGGCGCGGTGCGTGTAAGTGCCGCGGCGCCTGACGCGCGCGGCCAGCAGGGCGCTGCTCCGGCGAAGCCGGCAGCGCAAGGGAAGACGGCCGCCGCAGGCAAGGCCGTCAGCAAAGCGCAACGCGAGCGCGATCGCAAGAGCAAGGGCGCTCCGCGCTGGCTGAAAGAGAAGCAGCAGAATAAAGATGAGTAGCGCGCTTCCTCGCGAAGCCTACTACTCATGATCTGCGAGGTGTATTGGCATGCTGAAGAAAGTTACGATCACACTCCTGATGCTGGCTGTCATCGCCGCGGTGATGCTATTCATCATCATTCAGTATGTGAAACCAACAAAGTCGCTAGATCTACAATATAAAGAGATCGCCATAAGCAGCAAAATTGCAGAAATGATCCTCTCCCGAAAACTCGACGTGCGGCTTTCGGAAGAGGAAGTTAATCATTTGCTCAAAAAGCAGTTAGCCTCGCACAGCACACTGCCGCATGACTTTCGGATGGAAGGTGCAGAGTTGGATCTGCAGGGTGCTAGGGTTGAGGCGGATGTAAACGTAAGGTGGCACGATCGGATTCCAATTGGTGCTCACACGACATTCACATTGGCATGGGATCCACCTAACTTGGTCATTCAGCATGTGAATACTCAAATCCGGAATTGGCAACTGCCTAGCGAGTGGCTTCAACTAGCTCCGATTGAAATTCCATTGCAATCTTACTTACCTAAATTAATTGGCATTAAAAATGTTGTGTTTGAAGACAATGCGATTCTCATTCAACTAAAGCCATTTCAGTAAAACGAAAGACCCTTCAATTCCACCTAAGTGGATGTGAAGGGTCTTTTGCTTTTTGGATTGTTCTCCACCCACTACACCCCGTCTGGCACAGTAGCTGTAATTTCTACAGTTAATTTCACTAGTTTAACGGAAATTTAGCAAGTAGATGGATTTTATGCAGTTAATTTACCCCGAAAAGGTTAGATTAGTCGTTTTGGCGAAAATTACCTACATATTTTCCATCTAATTGGAATTTGGAGCGAAAACTTCAAAAAACAGCTGTAGTTTATCCAGTTAATTTGCACCCAACACAGGAGCCTGCCATCTACGTGTATACATAATAATGCCAAACACAACACACATGCTAATCAGTACAAACCAGATCGAGACACCTACATGGAAGTGATCCATACCCCAACCAACACCAAGCGGCAAGATAGCTCCGCCTAAACCACCAGAGGCAATGAGCGCACTCGTCGTTTGCTCTGTACGTCCTGGCAACAGTTGATTCGCATAAATAAGGGCAACGGCGAACATACCTGACATGAATAACCCAAGCAAGAGGATCACGGCAAAGCTACTCCAAAGATTCGTGCTAAAAACCCATACGATTACGGTGATTAAGCTTAAAGCGAACGAGAAAGCTAAGTATTTGAAATAGGTCATCTTCTCAGCTAGTGCACCCGCGAATAAGCGACCCACAACCATGGTTAACCAATAAGCGGTCACACCGAGTGTAGAGACAGAGCTTGAAGCCTGTAGCTGGTCCTTAAAGATCGACGGTAAGAAATTTACAATCGTATTTTCCATGCCGCAATACAAGAAGAATACGGTCATAAGTAAGCATAAAAAAATGAACGATTTTTTAGAAAGTACAGGAACTCGATCTGCTTTCTGCGAACGATCCGCTTTATGTGCAAGTAATTCATCATGCTCGCCTAAGGATAGCTTTGACCAAATGATGCCTGTTGCAAGAGCACTTAGTCCGAGCAGCATAAAGGCGAATTTCCATAGCCCATTTGCAATGAGTAAACTGGATACAAGCGGCATGAATAAGGCGCCAAGTCCAAAGAATACCTCAAGCTTACTGAAAGCAACAGCTTGTTGATCTTTGGCAGCCATGAGGACAAAGGTGCTGATACTAGACTCCACAAGTCCAAAGGAGATACCAGCAATGAATGTCAGACCTACGACCATTGGCCAAGGGGGCAACAACCCTATAGCCAGCATAGCGATAAAGAGTAAACAAAATGCCATTGTAATTGTGCTTCGACGACTGATGGTACGAATGAGTGTAGGCATAGCAAGCACACCAAGCATGAAACCTCCAAATTGCAAAAAGACGAGCATGCCGCCACCACTGTAGCTTCGTCCGTAATGGGCTAGTAGTTCAGGTAACACCGCGCCAAAAATTACGTGCGTGCAGCCTGTTAACAAGTAGGAGAGACAGCCCATAATTAATAATCTTTTCATAATGTGGCGCTTCCTTTACGTTCAGTCGTAAACTTTTCATTATAAGTTAATACATGGGCAATCGCTTCGGAAACAGAGCTCACCGTATTCGAGGCAACTTTTTTCACATCAGAATGAGCTGTGTGCATGGCGAAGCTATGCGGAGTAATACCGAACATTGAGACATCATTAAAGGAGTCTCCAAAACAAGCGATCTCTTCAGGTTTTAATCCCAAGTGGGCAAGAAGTGTAAGGAGGGAGCTGCCTTTGGAAACTTGGTGAGGCATGATATCGAGGCAATCTGTATCAGCCATATAGATATCCAATTGATCAGCGAGCTCTTTTTCTAACAGCGACTTGATCTCAAGTAAATCGTCTTCCTGCCCGAATAGTGAGAATTTACAAATCGGAAACTCATCCTTCAGGGATTGTTCCATCTCGCTTTTGACGATAAAAGGTTCGAACATTCTCTTCTGAATCTCGTCCGAAGCGGGACTCAAGCGCTCAATATAATTGGCACTTCCGGAGCATATAAACTTAACTACATCGAAAGATTCGATGAGTTGATACACTCGGTGGGCAATGGAAGGCTCAAATAGCTTCGCTTGCAGAAGCGCACCATCTATCAAATGGATGAAGGCACCATTTTGGGAAACAGAATGAGCTTGATGATTGATATCTTGAAGTACTCTCTGCATCTCCGAATTCATTCTACCAGAGGCCAGACAAAGCATTATTCCTGCGTCTCTCACTTGTTGTAGAGCTTTCAGCTCCCGTTCCGTGACTTTCTTATGATGGTCAAGCAGCGTGCCGTCCAGATCGCTTACGATTAGTTTAATCATGTTGTTCTTCTCCTCCTGCTAGTACAATTTCAACCTCACTGGCCAGTAAGCGCTCTTTCATTTCCTCGCTCAGCGCTTGATCCGTTACCAGAATATCAATACTTTCAAATCCTACGACACGATGGAACAGACGCTTGCCGAATTTCGAATGATCTGCGAGAACGATCACTTGATCAGCATGCTCCATCATCGCTCTTACTAAATAACAATCTTCCTCATTGGGGGCGGATAGCCCATTTTCGGAAATGCCGCAAGTGCCAATGAAAAGCTTATCGACGTGATACTCGTTTAACATTTCAATCGCCTTAGCCCCGTAGACACTATGTTGCTTATTATCTAGCACACCACCAAGCATATGAATCGTAATACCATCTTTACGAGTAAGGATAGCGGCAGTTTGAATGGAACTTGTGATGACAATGTTGTTTTTAGAGGCCAGGGCAGTAGCTGCATGCAGAACAGTTGTTGAAGCATCCATCATCAGATAATCGCCATCTTGAACGAGGGTTGCAGCTGTTTTACCTATCGTCAGTTTCGAAGAGGATTCCTCTTGAAGGCGCTGATCATAATTGCCGACCTCTTTAGAAAGTGTGGGAAGAATTGCACCACCTCGCGTACGAACGATGGATCCTTGCTCCTCTAATTTGACCATATCCCGCCTAGCCGTATCGCGAGAAACTTCATAGAGCTCACAAATCAGATCTACGGAGATACGCTTATTTGATTTTAAGTATTCAAGGATGGAAAAGAGTCGTTCTTCTTGAAACAAAGATGATAACCTCCTTTACTTAAGCGTTTGTAAGTGAATATAAGTATATTACTTATTGTATACGCATGTTGCTTGGCTTTCAATCCTTTTTTGAAAAGAAAAACCGTGCTCACTCGTTACTTGAACGAGGACACGGTCAATAATATCTATATGTCATTTAACGGCTGGTTTTTTACGTGTTTGAACATAGCTAGGATAAGTGATTTCGCCAGTATCCAGTTTGCGAATTTCCTCTTCATTCCAACCCGTGATCTTGTTGGTTCCTGTTACGCCAGTTAGTTTGATTTGATAACGAGTAGCTAAGTACGTTTGGAGCTTCAGCATGTCTTCGGGCTTAATTTCGCGAAGTTTCTGCTTGCCATGAAGCTGGCCCAAGATGACACCGATGGACTCTGCGGCCAAACTCGTGTTTGGCTGAATACGTGTGCTGCCGTATGCGATCGCGGAGGAACCAACATTTTTTCCTGCTGCTATGACATTTTCATAATTTTTCAGTAAAAAGCTGCGAAGCGGCATGCCGTATTTGTCAGGGCGTCCCATCTCAATTCCCCATTTGTTGGCACTCGTACCCTGGAGATCAAGCGGATAACCGCCAATACTGACATTGTCCCAGAACATCGTACCTGCGAGGAGATCAGATGGTTTAAGAGTGTAATCCATTTCGTAGTGATTATATTCTCGAATATAAGGGTAAGTTGGCAGTTCGCCTAGTTCAGCTTTCTCCCAGCCTGGTAATGTTTTACGGAAATGCTGCAAGATCAGGGCAGTTTCCTTATTTCCCAAATAGACTGCTTCTTGCACAGACGCCGGCTTGGCAGGATCCACAGTATAGACTAGCAACGCATTAATGAGGACTTCGCCATCACGTTGATTCACGGCATTCAAACCTCTAAGGAAAACACGATTATTAGAAGGATGATACGCCTTCGTCATGCCGCTAAGCCCAATAGCGAAACTATCGCTGACACTTCCACCTCCGAATTGCTTCGATCTGTCCTCTGGCTTTAATGCATTGAAGGTCGTATTGAACTTCTTCCAATCTACGTTTTTAAACTTCATCATCATGCCTGCGCTCATGTACTCAATATCTTTTTGCCCATAGAATTTCTCAAGACCTGGTAGACGTTTAGCATCCAAGCGGCTCATTAATGCGGCAAAATCACTGTTATCTACCCAATAGGAGGCCGTAATTTTCTTAATTTCATTTTTATTGGTTTTATATAGGATGGATGGGATTTTGTGCATAAAATCAGGTGTTTGAATTTGTTCAACCTCTTGAATCGTGATGCCTGACTCAATCGGGATATCTTTACTTAACTTGTCCATGTATGTCGTGAATTCAGAAAGTTTTCGGATCTTAGCGTTTCGGAAGCCATCGAATAGTTCTTTAGCGCGGCCCTGTACGAGTAAATGTCCTTGTTCATCTCGTGTTTCATCTAGAAACAACATCTGACTTTGAAGGATTTGACCGCCGAAGGCTTGATGGGGATCTAATATTTTCACTTTGAGACCTTCATCCATGGCAGCGCGGGCCAAATAGAGGCCTTCAAGCTCACTACCAATTACAACAACATCTACGTTTTCAGTTGGATATGTGGCAACGCTCGCTATTTTCGTATCTGGACTGGGTACGGCTGAAGGTACTTCGCTCACTTGAGGGGTATCTTGGTGGGTAACAGTTGGAACTACAGCGGTTACGTTCATGCTTCCTTGTTTGAACCAAATCTTGCTGAATGAGAAGGCTGATACAACAATTAGGAGTACAGCCAGAGCAATAACGAGCTGAACTCGCGGGTTTCGTAAGCGCATACATAAGCTCCTTTAGCGTTAAACTATATGGTCTAAGTTTAGCAGTTTCAGGGTGGATTTAATAGACTTTGCGAATTGATTCTGAAAGATTTACAACCTGCACCCCCAAAAACTGACAAGCATTGGCGAATCCTTGTAGCATAACCAGGAACCCTTCGCGAAGGCTCCATCTTAATCTTATGTATAAACCATAAAATGACTAAGGGAGAGATTTTAAAATGAAAAAAAACCTAATGAAAAAATTCGTAGCAACAGGTCTTGTTCTAACTATGGTAGCAGGTGGCGGAACTGCCGCATTTGCAAATGGAAGTAAAAATGATGATCGTGGTAAAGGTAACAATAACAATAGCTACACGCAAAAATATGATAACAATAAATTTGACTCCAAAGGAAACACAAACATTACCATTAACATTAATTTCAACGATATGAAAAATTCTCAGTGGGCAATGCGCTACATTGCAAGCCTAGCATCCAAACGTGTTTTTGAAGGATATGAAGATGGAAGCTTTAAACCAGAGAAAACAGTAACTCGTATTGAAGCGATTACAGCTGCTGTTCGTTTGATGGGATTGCGTGAGCAAGCCGAGTCCGATGCTGAAAAGCAAACAAAATTGAATTTTAAAGATGCGGATAAAATTCCAGCATGGGCAGTAGGTTATGTTGCTGTAGCTCTTGAGAACGACCTGTTCACAGAGAGTGATGACAGTGTTAAACCTAATGAAGATGCAAACCGTCTATGGGCGACTACACTTCTAGTGAAAGCATTGAAATTAGAAGCAGAAGCAAAAGCAAACATGACAAGCACACTTACATTTAAGGATGCGAAGCAAATTCCAGCTGGATCTGTTGGTTATGTGAAAGTAGCTGTTGATAAAGGCTTAATCGACGGTTTTGAAGACAACACATTCAAACCAAATCAAAGCGTAACACGTGCGCAATTGGCAGCTCTTCTAGATCGTACAAACGAGCAATTGCCTGGCGAAGATCAAAACTCAAACACAGGAACTGTAAATGCAGCTGTGTACAACAATGTTCTTTCCCTAACGAAGAACGGTACAACTACTGTGTATAACTTGCACCCAGATGCTTTCGTTTTGCGTAATGGCGTGAAGGTAGCTGCAACTGAAATTGCTGTTGGCGATACAGTTAAAGTACGTACATTCAACAATACTGTTGTATTTGTAGAAGTAACAGGTAATGCACCTGTAAACACTTCATTCGACATCTTGGGTACATTGACTTCAACAACAATTAACGCTCAAGGTAAAATTGCAACAATCACGATCACACAAAATATCAATGGCGTTGATCAATCAACTACATACAATGTGTCTTCGACTTTCGCTTTGACGGGGAACCTAGCTAACTTCTCAGCAGGTCATGTGATTCAGCTTAAAGGCCAAAATCAATCCGTTACTACAATTGACGTTAAATAAAGCTAATAAGTTGCATTCTTACTATAGATATATAAAGAGATGAAAAAGGTTAGATTCCCACAACAAGCTCCTTGCATAAATTCGCAGGGGGCTTGTTGTACATTAAATTGTATAAATTGGAAAGGTTAATGGGAAACTATGCTATATCAGGAGAGGAGATGGTTAGGATGGAAGAAAGTTTAATGGATACGTTCAAGAGGTATTATGCTGATTATCGAGGCGCAGAGGGTGTTGATCAAAGTTTTACGGATGCTTATCAGGCTATGGCCTTCCACGTCATTAATCAGACAGAGCACTATGTGCAGCAGGGTAATCTTCATGAGATTCAGAATCTAATTCGTGAGTTCAAGGAAATTGGTCTTGCGACTTCTCCGAGCAATGATTCATTGAAAGAGCAATTTGAGCAAGAACTTGTGGTGCAAGAGTTAAATCGATATTCTTTTTAAAAAGGTATTGCATTATCCAAATACCCATGGTATATTACTGGTCCGGCCAAAACGAGCCGCAAATTTTATCGGAATTTGTAGAAATAAAGCTTGCATTTGGTTGGATGAATATGCTATATTGTAATTCCTGTTCGTGAGAGCGGATTGGAAAAGAAAGAAATTGATCTTTGAAAACTGAACAACGAGTGAGTAAGCACAGTCGAGCAATCGACTATAAAAGAGATTGCAAAATCTCGCTAGCTTCAAATGAGCAAGTCATCTTTCTACTATGGAGAGTTTGATCCTGGCTCAGGACGAACGCTGGCGGCGTGCCTAATACATGCAAGTCGAGCGGGTTTATCCTTCGGGATAAGC
>NZ_JBFTPF010000091.1:0-18499 GCF_056398345.1 Paenibacillus sp. 01T442 | reverse complement strand
CCCAAGGCGTAACCGGAGCAACCGGAGCTCAAGGCGTAACCGGAGCAACCGGAGCCCAAGGCGTAACCGGAGCAACCGGAGCCCAAGGCGTAACCGGAGCAACCGGAGCCCAAGGCGTAACCGGAGCAATCGGAGCCCAAGGCGTAACCGGAGCAACCGGAGCTCAAGGCGTAACCGGAGCAACCGGAGCCCAAGGCGTAACCGGAGCAACGGGAGCCCAAGGCGTAACCGGAGCAACCGGAGCCCAAGGCGTAACCGGAGCAACCGGAGCCCAAGGCGTAACCGGAGCAACCGGAGCCCAAGGAGTAACAGGAGCAATCGGAGCCCAAGGCGTAACCGGAGCAACCGGAGCTCAAGGCGTAACCGGAGCAACCGGAGCTCAAGGCGTAACCGGAGCAACCGGAGCCCAAGGCGTAACAGGAGCAACTGGAGTAGGAGTGACAGGAGCAACCGGTGCCACAGGAGCTACAGGCGCCCAAGGAGCGACCGGCGCGGCTGGCGCAGGCGGCTTGTCCACTTTTGGCTATTTGTATAGTGTGTTGCCATCGGGTGGGCCGTTTCCAGCTGATGCAAATCTACCGTTGAACCAACGTGGTTATGTAACATCTGGCATCGATGATAGTTATTTTGCGTCTTTCATGGGACAAATTAACATAACTCAAGCCGGAATTTATGAGATCAGCTATCAAGTATCGACAACTTCTGGAATCGGAGCTCAGATAGCGCTTCGCATAAATGGTGTGATAGATGCTGGCACGCGTATCCCAATTTTATCCAATAATAGTCAAATTTCGAATAAAGTCATTTTGCAATTGAGCGCGGGTAGCACTATAAACATAGTGAATGATTCATTTATTCCAATAACATTAGCGCAATCGCCTGCAGTAGGGATCTCTATCGTAATTGAAAAAATCGCTTCTGGATACTAGTACAAGGTTCTAAACGGCAAGAAGCTCAGGACAGATGGGGGTAGATCCAATGCATAAAAAGCGAACTAAGATATGGATCCGCACCACTTTAGCTAGTTGTTTACTCATGACCTCGGCCACTACTTATGGGAATGCGATTCAGGCAACGGATGTTACCGAGCAATCGGCATTCGAAGCACCTTCCAGTCTCCTGATTGATTCAAGAGGCGCGTATTTAAATGATGTTCAATCAGCGGTTTATGGCACATTGCCGCCAATTATTTCTAGTGTAACGGCAGTAACCTATTCGGTATATGGAACGGATGAGCCCCGTATTYGCATGGGCTTCGGGCAGAGCATGGCTATTGACGATCGTGGAGCGCTTTGGGTCTGGGGCTCAGTCCAGCCTCAAGGTGGAAACTCGCTTCAGACGCCGAAGCTGGTTACAGGTATGGATCATGTTGCCGATGCCTTTATAGGAACTCATAATGTGGTCTTAAAAAATGATGGTACGGTTTGGACATGGGGCGACAACCGTTTCGGGCAGTTGGGCGACGGTACAACTGTATCTCGTCAGACGGCGGAACAAGTTTCTACACTTAGCGATATAACAGCAATTTCTGCGGGAGAATCGTACACCTTGGCGTTGAAAAAGGACGGGACAATATGGGCTTGGGGGTCGAATGAATTTGGCGAACTAGGGGATGGTACGACTACTCAGCAAACCGTTCCCATGCAGGTTCAAGGTCTGAATGATGTGTTGTCCGTATCAGCTGCGGGATGGCATAATCTGGCTTTAACTAAAGACGGCACAGTGTGGGCCTGGGGCGCTAACGCCCAAGGACAACTAGGCGACGGCACGACAAGCTCCCGCAACCGCCCCTTCCAGATTGGCGGTATTCACGGAGTAAAAGCGGTCAGTGCTGGGTATGATCATTCGCTCGCTTTGTTGAACGATGGTACGGTGTGGGCTTGGGGGCATAACGAATATGGCGAGCTTGGCGATAAGACGAATAAAGGACATGCTGCTCCCGTACAGGTTGCTGACCTCGCGCAAGTGGCCTCGATTTCTGCCGGAGAATGGTACAGCATGGCGCTGAAGGAAGACGGTACGGTGTGGGCGTGGGGTTCGAACAGCTATGGGCAGCTTGGCAACGGTACGCCTAGCCATCAAAACAGTCCTGTGCAAGTTCCCGGAATTGCCGCCAGTCAAATCTCCTCAGGCTTCTATGCAAGCGGAGCACTCGGGACCAACGGCGTGTATTATACATGGGGCTCCAACATATTCGGTCAATTAGGAAATCAAGAGAAGAATCTGCAGCTTTATCCGCAAGGAATTAATGGATTGAATTCAAAAGCGTCCAGGGAGAATTAATCAAGAAAGAAGCTGTGGTCTGCAATTGCTGCGACTGCAGCTGTTTTTCATGTAGGAACAAGACTATGTCGAATAACAACTCGGAGCGTGATTTGGTATGATAACGGACATCGTCCTAATGGCTCAGCATTTTGAAGCTATGCAAGAATGCATCCTCAACCTTCGTCTCTCTACTACAGAGCACCCTTACCATTTAATTGTTGTGTTGGAGGAAGACTCTCTGCGAATGTCTCAATGGCTAGAGCAGAATAGAAACGTAACTGTCGTGTTCTGCAAGCCTGGAACCAGCGTTGCGGCAGCTTACAATATAGGCGTTACTGCTGCTTCATCACCTCATCTTGTATGCATGCGCGAGTATATGTACGTTACGGATGGATGGCTCGGTCGGTTGAGCGACTGCATGGAGCGGCACAAGCTTGCGGCTGTGGTTGGCCCTGTCAGCAGCGGTATTAGCGGCGTTCAAAACACGCCAATTATAAGCGAAAACCCGCGAGTGATGCAGTCCTACTCCGAGAGCATTGGCATTATGCGCGAAAGTCGGAGCAAACGTGTAACTCGCGTGCTAAGCCATCATGTGATGCTCCGTAAAAGCGCCTTCGACCAGTTGGGCGGGTTTGATGAAAGATTCGAAGAAGAAAGTTACGAGGATGACGATTTATGCTACCGTGCTTTACAAGAAGGTTACGAGCTTTATGTTGCCGAGGACTGCTTTGTGCGCTACGAGCGGAAATATGGAAAATATGCTGACGATCCTTCATTGTATGATGAACAAATTAGCACAAATAGCCGAAAATCGTTTGAAAAATGGGGATTGGATATCTCATTGGCGTTACACAGTTGGAAGTGGGCTGTTACGGTCAGCTTGTGCATGATTGTCAAAAACGAGGAAGAAACGTTAGAACGCTGTTTGTCCAGTGTACAGGGATGCGTTGACGAGATCATTATTATCGATACGGGTTCCACGGATCGAACCAAAGAGATCGCTCGTCAATTTACGGATCGGATTTACGATTTTGATTGGATTGATGATTTTTCCGCAGCGCGGAATTTTGCCTTTCAGAAGGCTAAGAAGGACTATATTTTATGGCTTGATGCCGATGATATCTTATTGCCTGGGGACGCTGACAAATTCCTCGTCCTGAAGCAATCTTTGCCCTGGCATACAGATGCTGTTTCGATGGTATACAACCTCGCCTTCGACGAATTTGGCCATGTCACGGTCAGTTTGCGCAGAAACAGGCTAGTTAAGCGAGAAAGAGGTTTTCGCTGGATCGGTGTCGTACACGAGTATCTTGAAGTGTTTGGAGCGATCGAATACGCCGATGTATGCGTAACGCACGATCGCAAGCATACCCAAACTT
Source organism: Paenibacillus sp. 01T442 (assembly GCF_056398345.1). NCBI lineage: Bacteria > Bacillati > Bacillota > Bacilli > Caryophanales > Paenibacillaceae > Paenibacillus > Paenibacillus sp. 01T442. The sequence goes on along the minus strand of NZ_JBFTPF010000091.1, from coordinate 14,855 downwards.
CCCGCAATCTGCATCTCTATGAAAAAAAGGAAAAAGAAGGGAGGAAGTTCTCCTCCCGCGATTTGTATTATTATGCAAATGAACTATTCGACCATCAGCAATGGGCGCGCTCCTTACGTAAGTACGAGCAGTTCCTGGAACAGAAGGACGGCTGGATCGAAGACATTATCAATGCCTGCGGTCGTGCGGCCGACTGCTTGCACAAGCTGGGCAACCTGATGGAAGCGAAGGCGAAGGTGCTGTTATCGTTCGCTTACGAGTTGCCAAGAGCGGAGAACTGCTGCAGGCTGGGTTATTATCATATGGAAAAAAGCGATTATGCCAGCGCTGCGTATTGGTACCAAATGGCCGCTTCGCTGGAGAAACCGCAGCATCCGCAAGCTTTGCTGCAGCATGCCTGCTGGACCTGGCTGCCGCATATCCAGCTTAGCGTCTGCTATAATAAGCTAGGACAAAATGAACGAGCTAATCACCACAACGAGTTTGCTGCCACCTTTATTCCTGAAGACAGCAGAATCCTGAGCAATCGAGCCTTTTTTCAAGGCTTGGGCATTGGGGCTTCCGCGAGCACGACATGAAACGTCTGGCAGCATGAATGAAACGCACGGTCTGCGACAGAAATTTGAATGTAAAAGGGTTATCTTGCAAGCGTTCGAGGAATCGATTGCGAGGTAGTCTTTTTTTTGCATATCGCACCTAGACAAGCTAGCCTCTTTATGGAAATTTCTCTCATATAAGCCACATTTCTTGCATACATATATGTAAAGTGACCTGCATGTCCAACCAAGAATTGAATGAGCCAAGGGGATGAGCATAGACCATGAAAGAAAATCACGTTATTGCAATTCTGGGAATAGGCACCGCTGTGCCTGAATTCCGTCTTGAGCAAGCAGATACTTCTGAACGATTAACGGATGCGTTACGGGATACCCCTAACTCTGCGCGTTGGGCGAAGAAAATTTTCAAGCAATGCGGCGTAGAAACGAGATATACCTGCGAAYCGAATCTGCTTCAAACAGCGGAGCATTGCAAGTACTTTTCACAATCGAATCACGAAGCACCATCGACTTCCGAACGGATGGCTACCTATAAAAGGGAGTCAGTTCCCTTAGCTTTACAGGCAGCTGAGAAAGCCCTGGATGATGCCAAAGTTGACGTGTCTGCCATCACGCATCTAATCACCGTAAGCTGTACAGGACAGTTCCTGCCAGGACTAGATGCTGCATTGACGCAGCGGTTGGGACTAGCCGCCAATGTCAATCGGATCCCTTTCAATTTCCTAGGCTGCGCTGCTGGATTGAAGGCTGTGTGTTTGTCCCGTCAAATCGCTTCCAGCAACCCGTTCGCCAAAATCCTAGTCGTCTGCGTGGAATTGTGCACCCTCCACATTCAGCCTTCAAGTGATCGAGAGGCTTTATTTGGCGCTTCCTTTTTCGGAGATGGGGCTTCATCCTGTGTGGTCGGTATCGCAAGTGAACAGCATCATCCCATATTTCAATTAGGAAATGATCATTCGATTCTCTTGCAAGATTGCGCAGACGAAATGAAATGGGAAGTAGGGAATCACGGTTTTGATCTGTATTTGTCTCCGAATATTCCTAAACTAATTGGAACCTGGGTTCCTGAGCAAGTGGCGCATCTGCTTGATGGCGGACCTAAACCGGAACTTTGGGCGATTCATCCAGGGGGGAAAGGAATTATTGATGCGTTGGAGGAAGTGTACGAATTAACCTCGGAAGAAACGCGACCGAGTCGCACGGTATTGCGCAATTATGGCAATATGTCTTCAGCTACGATTCTTTTCGTATTCGATGAAATGAGGCAGGAACTGGTGAACCGCGGAGCAGGTCCGACAAGTGGGTTATCTCTCGCATTCGGACCAGGTCTTACGTGTGAAATGATTCAATTCACCTATCGAGGTATCGCCGCCATACAGGAAACGAAGTTAGATGAATCCTATGTTTAAGGGGCTCAAACAACGAGCAGTGCAACATGAATTAATGGATGACTTCTCGTCGGGAGGCCCCGAGCTTCGGCAAGCCTTGCAGCATTTACGTTTGCTTAATCGCATTTTTGGCGCTGCAGGGCCTACCTTATTTGGCTTTAAACGCTTATGGCTGCAAGCAGGCAAACCCAAGACATTATCGATTCTGGATGTTGGATCTGGTTCTGGTGATGTCAATCGCCATCTCTTACGCTGGGCGGATGAGAACGGTGTAGATCTGCGTATTACGCTAGTCGATATTACGGAGGAAGCGTGTGCGGAGGCGCGCGAGTTCTTTCGTACTGAGCCACGCGTAAGCGTGATGCGGAGCAGTTTATTTCAGCTTCCGGAAAATGGGGTCGATATCACGACCGGTACGCAATTTGTGCATCATTTTACGAATACGGAACTTCCGCAAGTTGTGGGCTGTATGCTGAAAGCATCCCGAGTAGGCGTTGTCATTAATGATATTCATCGGCATTGGATTGCTTGGGCTGCAGTGTGGGTGACGGCTCGCATGATTTCCAAAAACCGTTATATTTTAAATGATGGCCCCTTATCGGTAGCCAAAGGTTTTCGTGCAAAAGATTGGACGATGTTACGCAAAGCATTGGATATCTCCGACATGCTTGTCTCGTGGAGACCGCTATTTAGGTATGCAGTCGTCATTGTAAAAAGGGAGCGGGCGAGATGACTCACATCTATGAGGCAGCCGTTATTGGTGCAGGAATCGCAGGCAGTGTGATGGCCAAGTCCTTAGCTGATCATGGCTGGGATACGGTGCTATTCGATCGTAAAGCGTTCCCTAGGCATAAGGTCTGTGGGGAATTTCTATCTCCTGAGTCCCTCACGATGCTTAAAAAGCTTGGATTGCGTGAAGCCGTGTCCGCTTTAAAGCCAAGTATCATTCAACGGACAAGCTTGATTCTCAGTCGGGGAARGCCACTGGAGATCGATCTTCCTGGAACAGCTTGGGGAGTAAGCCGCTATCAGCTTGACTCTACGCTTCATCAGGCTGCTTTGCGCGCAGGCGTGCAGGTGCAGACTGAAACAACGGTAATTTCTGTGAAACCCGGTGAGCAAGGATACATAATAACTACGAAAAAGCACGGTGTGGTTCAGGAATATTACGTACGAGCTGTTATCGCTGCCTGTGGCGCAACGGCTATTCCTGGACTGCAAAGTCAAACACCGCGCGATGCCAAGTCCGTCAAAGGGGCGCATCTCGGTGTGAAATCCCACTATGCAGGGCTGGACATGGATGGGGTTGTCGAACTCTATTTCTTTGAAGGCGGTTACCTAGGTCTATCCCCGATTGAAGGTGGGCAGGTGAATGTGGCCGCCCTGTTGGAACGAGAGGCTTTTCAGCGGGCAGACAAATCCATTCTGGGGTTAATCGAGGCGGCAAGCGATAAGCATAGTAAGCTGTCGGAACGTTTATCTTCTGCACAATCTGTTCCTGGCACACAAGCGGCTGTTGCGCCTGTAAAGTTAACACGCAAGCCCCTTACGTGGGATATATTTCCACGATTAGGTGACGCCGCTATGATGCTGCCGCCGTTATGTGGTGATGGGATGTCGATGGCACTCCGCTCAGCGATGTTATGCGCACCATTGGCATCACGCTATCTGAAGGGCCAGATCAGCATAGTTGAATGGGAGCATGACTATACCCGGGCTATACATCGAGAATTCAAGGGGCCCTTGAAGTGGGGACATCGGTTGCAGGGGATATTAGCCCTTCCGTATTTGCCTCACATRATGCTTGCTGCAACTAAGTTCACACCTGGATTGGCAGATCGATTCGTGCAAGCGACTAGGCTGAAAGAAACTGAGTATTAAGGGGAKGGTTATGATCTTGCATAAACTTGCACTGATATCCCTCCGATTTCCCAAAACCATCGTCTTATTTTGGGTCGTATTCTTCCTGTATTTTGGATGGTATGCTCCTAAGCTGCCTGCTGTTTTGAAGGATCATGGGTTGATTTCAGATGGCGCTTTTGTCAAGGTCGAACAAACTCTCGCCTCTAATTTTCACATTCCAGCGAATCCTGTCATTCTCGTATTTGAGAAAAATAGCAAGCTGGAGCCCCAGCAATTCGAACGGTACATGCAGCAAGATATGATAACTTTACACGGCATGCAAGGGTTAATTGAAATTGTATCTCCGCTCGAACGGGAAGGGATGATCCAAGGGAATTACGCCTATGCGCTGCTTGGATTCGAGCAAAGTCCACATGACATGGAGCCTGTATTGCAGGACATTCAGACACGATTACCCGGGCATCGAGAGATGAACGTGTCATTGACAGGAAAGTCGGTTGTGCAAGAAGATGTCAACAGAGCGAGTCAGCATGATTTGAGAAAAGCGGAAAGCTTAGGCATCCCAACGGCATTTTTGATTCTTTGGCTGGCTTTTGGCGGTATGACTTCTTCACTGATTCCTATCGTCGTTGGCGTTTTCGGCGTTACGAGCACGATGGGCATCATGTATGGCATAGGAACACGAATTGATTTATCTAACTTTGTACTGAATGTTATTCCGATGGTAGGTCTGGCTCTGAGCATCGATTTTGCCTTGATGATGGTTAGTCGTTTTCGTGAGGAGATTCATGTGCTTCCTGTTGGACAAGCCATCCTGACTACAATGACAACAGCTGGAAGAGCCGTCTTATTCTCGGCACTTAGTGTTTTTTTAGGCCTCATGGGAATATTGTTCATTCCGCTTCCTATATTTTCGACCATTGCCTTAGGTGCAATGACTGTGTTAACCGTTTCCGTTATGCTGACGCTAACGTTAGTGCCGGCGCTTCTAACCTTGTGGTGGCCAGCCATTCGAGCAGAGCGTAGACCGCTCTATACGACAAAAGCTACGAAGAACGTGTGGTTTGCTATGGCACGATTTGTGATGAGTAGACCTATCCAAATGAGCCTGCTTGCTGCTTGTATCCTTATATGTTGTTTTCTGCCGCTGATGCAGATGAAATTAGCCATACCGGATGCGACCTCTTTGCCGAAGGGCTATGAATCCCGCGCAGCATTCGAGGCGTACCAAACACATTTTGGCACGAAAACAAGTTCAGATATCTATATACTCGCCAGAGGAAAATCAACTCAGTTGACCCAGAGTGATTGGAAGAACGCCTCTTTACTCGTACAAAAATTAGAGAGGGATCCGCTCGTTGAAAAGGTAGATTCGATTTATTCGAAATTGCGAATGCCCAATGATCAACTCTATTCGTTATCTCAACATCCAAACGCAAAAGCGGGCAATGAGCGCATCTTTCAGGCTTTTGTCCATAAGAATGAGATGCTCGTTCAGGTTCGATTAAACGGTGAACCCTCATCACAGGATGTGATGGATTGGGTGAGACGATGGGAAATAGAGGGGGAAGCAGGAGCGCTCCCCTTCCTTCTTGGTGGTGAGGCGAAGTATCAGCAGGAGATTTTCGATGATATTTTTGACAATTTAATCTATGTACTCTTGTTCATRCTCATTTCTAACTATGTGGTCTTATTCATCGCTTTCCGTTCCATTCTCATCCCCTTAAAAACAATTCTCATGAACCTCCTGAGCTTAGGTGCGTCTTTCGGGATTCTAGCTTGGCTGTTTGAAGAGGGGCATTTCGGCTTAGAACCCAGTAAGATCGCCATTATGATTCCTGTGTTTATCTTTGGACTGGCGTTTGGAATCTCGATGGATTACGGCGTATTCTTAGTATCGCGCATTTATGAGGAGTACCAGCGGACGCAAGATAATCATCGTTCTGTGCTAGTCGGCTTAGGGTCCATAAGTAAGATTATCAACTCTGCGGCAGCGATCATGATTGCAGTCACGTTACCGTTTGCGTTTGGAGATGTTGTTGGCGTGAAACAACTTGGGTTGGGTATTGCAGCTGCCATTTTTATTGATGCGACGGTGATTAGGTTGGTGCTTGTTCCCGCATTAATGGTCATTCTGGGCAAGTGGAATTGGTGGGGACCTGGGGAGGGTAGGACGCGTACATAGTGGAGTTGGTCAGAGGGATGTTTCGTAAATCTTCTGTGCTCCCGGCAAATAGATGGATTTTCTACAGGTAAATCTTTAGATTTTCCAAGCAAATCTAGAATAGATGGAAAACCTACAGTTAAATTTAACCATTTTCCTGATCTGAACAAATTGGCTAGATTTAACTACATGTTTTCCATTTAAATTGAATTATTGAGGAAATTTCTCGAAAATAGCTGTATGTTTTCCAGTTAATTTGAGTGGAGCACAAGCTGGCTACAAAACCACCAACCCAACCTGCAAAAACCAGATGCCACCCGCAAAAACCAGATGCCACCCGCAAAATCGGATGGTATCTGGTTTTTCTTGTGTGCAAATAGGTTGGCTTCATCTACGATTTCACAGCAATGACAACCGTACCTGGGACCAAATCCTAATCTTCAGCCTTCACGACGATCTGGCCGGCCGTGAATCCAGCTCTAACATAGGCAAGCAGCTCGCCATGCTTCCAGTCAGTGCGGAGCACCGCTATGCCATCTTTTGTTACTCGGATACGAGGGATCGTCTTTACTAGCTGTGGCTAGAAAAGCCATAGGTTCCGCGCTCCATAGGCTCTGACGGAAGTAATAGCTAGCTTTCTTAAAGCCGGCAAGATCCATGAATTCGGCTTGCGAAGCTCGGATAGGCCACCCTTTGGCCTCGCCCATATAATCGATTAAACTGCGCACATATCGCATCATTGTCTTTGACAGCAAGCCAGGCCTCCAGACTCGCACTATTTTCACTGCCAAAGGTAACCCGATTCGGATATTGCAGCCGCGCCTCCGGATCGGTAGAACGATAAATAGAGGAATTTCTTGGCAGTCACCGAATTGGTCAGGTAGGAAATTGTCGAATTTTGATGAAATGATCGTGTAAAGGAGATTTGCCATGCCTAACCTTGTGAAGTTGAGCCTTTCCCGTCGATTTGTTAGAATGATATTGTTTTTCGCATTGCTTGTCATGGTGGGGGCCATTGGAGTTTCATTTACTGATAAACAAGTGCAACAGTCTTACCAAGAACGCATCACGCTGCTCAAAGTGAAAGAAAAGGCTACGGCCTCCATTTATCTCCACTACAATCAAATCTTTTTACATGCAAGAGCTTTCTACGCATTCCGCCAGGAGTTTGAATATGAGGCTGTGATGAAGGAAAAGCCAGAGCTTGAGCAGGCAATGGAGACATTTGTGCAGCTTCCTTTAACAGATCAGGAGAAAGAGCTGCTTACAACGTTAAAGTCATTTGAGAAGAACTATTTCGAGAATGTATTTCCCAAATATGTCAAGCTTGCGCACGACGTCGATCCCATGGCGTTAGTGAAGACTGGCTCAGCGACACCGAGCGGCAGTGTAGGGACAAGTATCTATGATTTGTTAGGCAAAATCAATGACATCTCTACGCAAACCTCCGATCAATCAGAAATCGAAGCCCAGAATTTGTTTAAAACCTTAGCCAATCTCAATTATGTATTCTTTGCCTATGTGTTTGGTATTCTGGTGTTCATTACTTTTATGACCTCGCATACAGCTAGAAACATTGGCAGACCGCTGCGCAAGTTAGCAGATAATGCTGAGAAAGTGACATTAGGCCAGTCTGTTGAGCTGGAGATGGATAAGCGGAACGATGAGATTGGCCTGCTCAATCATTCTTTTCATACCATGCTGCAGAAGATCCAAATGAAGGAAGAAGAGCTCCTATCCCAGAATGAAGAGTTGATTGCCCAGCAAGAAGAGCTACAAATGCAGCAGGAAGAGCTTCAGGATATGTTACGCAAAATGGAAGAAAACGAAGAGCAGCTCATCAATGAAAGAGCCTTAACTAGAGACATTATGAATACGATCAAGGAAGGCGTTCAGTTTATCAATGTGGACGGCGTAATTGTATCGGCTAACTCAACGATGCATGACATATTCGGTATATCGGTGCAGCAGCCGATGTCGGATATAAGGTTAAGTGAATTTTTCGTATCCGCCACCAATGCAATTGGGGATAGTTCCGACTTAAAGCAATTTATGATTAAACAGGTTAGTGAAAATGGCTTGGATCAGAGGACATACACCTATGAGATCGATTATCCGGTAAGACGGGTTATAGAAGCCTATGCGGAGCCTTTGTATAGAGAATCGGGTAGAATCGGAACGGTTTTTGTCCATCGCGATATGACGAAACAAGCCGAAGTGGACCAATTGAAGTCAGAGTTCGTAAGCACCGTGAGCCATGAGCTGCGTACGCCGCTTTCCAGTGTATTGGGCTTTGCTGAACGATTGTTGACCAAAGAGACGAGTCCAGAAAAGCAACAGAAATATTTGAAAACGATCCATCAGGAAACCGTTCGACTGACCTCATTAATTAATGATTTCCTGGATGTCCAACGAATGGAATCAGGCAAGTCGACACATCAGAAAAATCCTGTTGATCTCATTGACGTGATAAATGGCGTTTTCACTTTGCAGCAAGGCAGCTCCACGAAGCATGACTTCAACATTCACATGCCTAGTATGCCATATATTATTTCTGGAGATCAGGATAATCTGACGCAGCTTTTTATGAACCTCGTCAGTAATGCAGTCAAGTATTCACCTGAAGGTGGGCGGATTACAGCGAAGCTTTACCATAACGGTACGCATGCCGTTGTTGATATTACCGATGATGGACTGGGTATTCCTGAAGAAGCCATTCCGAAGCTGTTTACGAAGTTTTATCGCATTGATAACTCGGATCGGAGAGCCATTGGTGGAACCGGGTTAGGCCTTGCGATTGTGAAAGGCATTGTCGAAGCACATGGAGGCGAAATTACCGTTATCTCTAAGCTAGGCGAAGGGAGTACGTTCCGCGTTAGCCTTCCCTTGATCTCCAGGCCTGAGCTCATTATCGAGGCCGATCGGCTATCAGCGGCAGCAAATGAATTCACAGGCAAAACCGTCGTGCTCATCGAGGATGACGCCAGCCTGACGGAACTGCTCACCGAGGAGCTCACTGAGAAAGGCTTCCGTGTCATCAATTACACGACGGGCGAACAAGCGCTTAAAGATATGCCGGTCAAGAGGCCAGATGCGGTTATCGTTGACATCATGCTAAATAATAGTATCGACGGATGGGAGATTATCAATCTCATCAAGGAAGATCCGACCTTACATGACATGCCTATCTTCATTTCCTCCGCATTGGATGAAATTGAGAAGGGGAAGGAAATCGGGGCAAACATGTATTTCGTCAAACCATATCCACCTAGCCAATTGTCGGGTATGTTGCTCGAGATTCTCGGTTTGAAGCGGGTGTAAGYGACGAGCGATTCCAGCAAAAGAGTAAGCATGCGTAGTCCAAGATTTTTTGGATTGTGCATGCTTTTTGTGTGCATATCTAGCGCGGATAACACGGGTACCTTGGTCGGTAATTTCATACTTCTGCGTTTGTGCTTGCGATTAACTGGAAAAAGTACATCTAAATTTGCCGAAAATGACTCGGGAATTGAAATAAATGGATTTCATGTAGCTAATTCCAGAAGAAAGTAGCGTTACAGCTGTTTCTTTAGGAAATAACTGTACATTTTCCATCAAAACTGAATTTTCAAGGATTAATCACCAAATTAGCTGGAGTATTTCCAGTTAACCTTATTTCCAAGCAGAGGTGCCTCGTCAACATCCAGTTACATAAAAAAGCCCTTAAATAAAGGGCTTGCTGGTATAACCTTTTTATATTAAGAGTTATCAAGTGATTTCTGCAGTGATTTAATTGCTTGATCATGTTTGTTCACTACATGTAAAGCAGTATCTGCAAGTTGTTTAATAGCTTCTTCATGCCGATTAACTAATTTTCTTGAATGTTCACCAATAGTAAAAAAGCTATTTCCTAGTACTCCTAAATCAGAAGTATTATAAGGATTGTTTGTATTGTGTTTTTTAATATTACCTACAATTTCTAAGAGCGATTTCTTGTCAGGAGCCTTCATTTCTGTAAGTTCTATTTTCCTAGTCAGCTCTTCAATTTCTTTATTTTTAGTATCAATTATTTCTTCATAGTTACCCATCATCGAGAACCAATCTCTTTTGAGAATGTTTATGAATGAAGCCATTTCATCTGCGCTGCCAGCAATACGATTCAGAAGTAGGATATTATCTTCCAATATTTTGGGGACTTTTGTATGAGGGTAACGAAGTAAATGATCAATTTCACCATAACCTTCTTCAAAAATGGTTCTTACCTGAATTTCAGCCAGAACAATACTCTCTTTAGTAAGATTTAATTCAACTAAATAATGAACTGAACGATATCCCGAAATTCTGGACTCTATTTTTGCTCCTAAAAGCTCGTACTGTGTTTTGTCATCACCTTCACGAATGTTTGCTGTGACCTCTGTTACTTTCCAAGTATTATCAATAAAAGTGTTAATTGCTTCCCAATCTTCTTTGAAAATGTGGATTGCTCTGATTCCTATCAAATCGGTGATTTCATCTCTATAATTATCAATTGAAAATTGAAAATTGGGGTCATTTTTTAATATTTGGCGGTCAGGTGTCTTTCTAATAAGTTTAGCTACTAAATGCTCTGGATCTTTAACACGAGATCGCACCGTATGGATATTTCCATTTGTCCTTAAAATTTTAGAAATGTATTCGGCATGTATTGAATATGCAGCAGATTTTCCGTTAAAATCATTAAAAATTTCGATGAGTGTATCCCAGTTAATATTATGATCTGTTAGATCTTTTTCTTCAAAGTTGTAGTTATGTAAGAAGGCGGCCTTGTCCAACATTCGATTTCACGTCCAATCGTATTTACTTATATAGCTTATTGTAGCAAATGAAAAAAGAAAAAGCCTCTACTATTGAGGGGCTTGTGAGATTTTTGTGAGTATGAAATGATAGAATCACTCGTATCGGACACAATCGCAGAAAGGGGACCCATAGTGAGGAGTTTTCGTCAAATCATAGGAATCAGTTTGGTGTTCTCATTTTCTATTTTATTATTTATAGGCATTTATTCGCAGATGATCCCTAGTCAAAACAAGCAGACCGCCAAACAAGGTGTTTTGGATTTATCTAAGGAGGATTTACACAAGCTCGGCGTTGTTTCCTTAAATGGGGAGTGGGAATTTTATGAAGGGCAGCTGTTAACGCCTAGTGATTTTCAATCAGGCACGCGCAGAGATGTCTCTTATATAGACGTGCCAGGTATATGGAATGGAAAGACGATAGGAGGCGGTATAAGCAACAAAGGATACGGAACATACCGTCTCTTAGTTCGGGTGAGTACTACTGACGACATATATGGCATGAAGCTGCGCAGCATCCGGATGTCCCATCAGCTTTATGTCGATGGCAAATTGGAGGGGGGAAGCGGACTACCAGCTACGAATAAAGAAACGAACATGCCGGGAAATACACCCTACAGCACATTTTTTCATGTGAATTCCCAGGAATTTGAAATTTTATTGCAAGTGGCGAATTACGAATATATGTCTGGAGGGATTGTAAATGCCATTCAGTTTGGCTTGCATGCAGACATTTCTAAACTGAATAGCTTATTAATCGGTGGTGATTTATCCCTTATTTTGGTGCTTGTCATGTTCGGAGCTTATCATCTCAGTCTCTATTTCCTACGTAGTCGAGAGAAAACGTATTTACTGAGCGGGTTATATCTCTTCTCCACGGCAGGCGTTCAGTTTTTGTACGGTGAGAAGCTGTTTCAACGATTGATACCTCAGGTTCCTTTTGACATCACGTATAAAATGCTTGATAGTTTTGAGTTTGTTAGTTCGATTCTCTGTTTATTGTTTTTTTGTTCCATTCACCAGAAGTTGATTTCACGCAACAAGATCAGGCTGTTAATTGCTCCAATCGTTCTGATCGTAGTCGTTATCATTATCTTCCCTTACGCTCTCTATAATGAAGTGAGAAGTTTATTCTTTCTATACATTGGGTTCGYCCCCCTACTGCTTCTCGGTAGGATGATTTATCTGTTCTTCAATAGTAAGAGAGGTACCTATGAACGGAAAGAACTTGGCTTGTTTATCGTAGCTATCGTCTCTTTAATGGTCTCGTTAATAGATGGTGTTTTATATTCGGAAAGTGCGATATCCTCGGATTTATGGCATAAAGTTGGGGTTATTGGTTTCATTACGTTAATGAACCTGCTGTTAGCGGTAAGGTTAACCGATGCGTACGAGAATACAGAGCTTTTGACGCATCAACTTACAGTCTCCAATCAATTGAAGGATGAGTTTCTTATGCACACCTCACATGAGATAAAGACGCCGCTGCACGGAATCATGAACATTACCTCATCTTTACTGGATGATGATGAGCACAATTTGTCCGCTAGGCAGAAGCAAAATCTATGGTTGGTCAAGGATACATCCGTAAAATTATCGATGCTCATGCAGGATCTTATTGATGTGACGCGGTTGAAGCATGGCGAGCTGCGGCTGCTTATGACAGTTGTAGATGTGCGGGCTGTGACCCAAATCGTATTTGATGTTTTGCAGTTCGAGCTTGCAGGTAAAGCGGTACGCTTGGATAACCAAGTGCCTTCGGATATGTGGGTCCAAGCGGACGAGAATCGGTTACGGCAAATCATGTACAATTTAGTGCACAATGCAATGAAGCATACCGAACAAGGTAAGATCCGTGTAAGTGCAAACATAGTGGAAGAGGATATTCACATTGCCGTTGAGGATACAGGGACAGGTATTTCACCTGATAAATACGCCAAAGTATTCGAGTATTTCGAACAACAGGAGCATGTTTTACCAGAGGACGGCTACACAGGCATGGKGGTTGGCTTGTATATTAGTCGCAAACTCGTAGAGCGAATGGGTGGGGACATTCGGATTGACTGGACAGAGGTTGGACAGGGTACGCGAATGGCTTTTAAACTACCGATGGCCATGAATTACGTGCATGTGAGCCAAAAACGATCGACGGTTGATAGCTATCAGCAAAGACTTGGAAATGACCATGAATCTTTGGATAGTCTAGAGGAGCACGCTCATACGATTCTCGTCGTGGATGATGAGGCTTCCAATATGTATACACTGCTCAATATTCTCAAAAGACATAGCTATAATGTGCTTACAGCCTTTTCGGCCAAAGAAGCGATGAGTAAAATGAGTGAACACCCGCAAATTGATCTGATAATCCTTGATGTGATGATGCCAGGTGTTTCTGGGATTGAGCTATGCCGAGTGTTGCGCACCCAGCATTCCATTCTCGATTTGCCTATTTTATTCGCAACTGCCAAGGACACTTCACAAGATATCGCACTTGGATTCAGTGTGGGAGCGAATGATTACGTCACGAAACCGTTCGAAGCCGAGACGCTGCTCGCGAGAATTCAAACCTTGATTGCGATGAAAACCTCGATCCAGGAAGCGATTCGTAATGAGCTTGCCTTCCATCAAGCACAGATTAAGCCTCACTTTCTTTATAATGCGCTTAGCAGTGTTATTTCATTTTGCTATACGGATGGCGAGAAAGCTGCTTATTTATTGTCGAAGCTCAGCCAATTCCTGCGCTATATTCTGGATATGGACCGAAATGACTTATTCGTCAATCTACATCGGGAGTTAGATTTGATTGATGCCTATGTAGAGATTGAGAAGGCGCGCTATGGAGATCGATTTGAATTTATTTGTTATGTGGATGATAGTCTGAAACATTTCTCTATTCCCTCGCTTTGCATCCAACCTTTTGTGGAGAATGCGATTCGACACGGCTTGTTCGAAAAAGATGAGTACGGAACCGTCACATTAACGATCCAAGAAGGAGACGACTATTTACATGTAACGGTGCAGGATAATGGGATCGGGATCCCAGATGATTTGCTCTATAAGATGGCGAGCGGAGAACGTGGAAGTGGAGGCATTGCGATTGCGAATATTCGTAAAAGGGTAGATACGATCCCAGGAGCTTCACTGTCGATCAGCTCAGAAATGGGGCGAGGAACGAAGGTTACCATGTATCTGCCTTTAACCAGAAACGATAAGGATGTCTTCGTAGAAAGGTGGGATGAACTTGATTAGGGTGGTTATCGTTGAAGATGAAAAACCGATTCTCGAATTAATGAAGGTTCTGATCGGAAGGAACCCGCATTATAGCATCGTTGGGGCTTTTAATAATCCGCAGGAAGCGTTAATTTCCATGCCGGAACTGAAGCCTGATCTGGCTTTTCTGGATGTAGAGATGCCGAAAATGAATGGGCTTGAACTTGCTCAGCGAATAAATGACATCATGGAGCAGACCAAAATTATCTTTACGACAGCCTACAAGGAGTATGCGTTAGATGCCTTCAAGGTCTACGCTTTTGACTATATCCTAAAGCCAGTTACACCTGCTGCCATTGAACGCATTACGAGTCGCCTCTTGAAGCTAGAACAAGTGACTGAGCCCACTGTAATCAAAACGCGACAATCTGTGATCCGTTGTTTCGGAAGTTTGGAGGTACGCAATCCAGAAGGTGCACTTGTCCGTTGGCCAACGAAAAAGACGGAGGAGCTGTTCGCCTATTTCCTTTGCAACCCAGGACAGGACATTAATAAATGGTATTTGGCCGATATGTTATGGCCGGATATGCTGGAAGACMGCGCTTCGCATAATTTACATAATACAATTTATCGCTTGAAAAAGCTGTTGAAAGAACAGGAAATCGGTATGGATATTCTCAAAACGAATGATGGCTATATGTTAGTTACGTTAGGGAGTATGTATGATCTATTGGAGTTCCAGTTAAGTGAGATAACTTCCTTAGAAGGGATTCAAGAGATCACGCKAGCAGAAAGGGTATGTTCCCTTTATCGAGGCTCGTTGTTAGATCGCAAGGATTATCTGGATCGCAAGGATTATCTG
>NZ_JBFTPF010000090.1:0-18556 GCF_056398345.1 Paenibacillus sp. 01T442 | reverse complement strand
TCCTTGGAGTTGACATTCTTATTTCGCGATGGGTACCCAAAGAAGTATCTGATGACGGTGGTATTAATCAAATGATTTTTGGTAATAGGGCCCTTTGGCATATTGCACTTATTTCATTTATCGTTTCTGTCTGTGAAGAGGTCCTATTCCGTGGTGCGATTCAACATGCCTGGGGGCCTTACTGGACTAGTATTTTATTTGCTGCAATCCATGTTCGCTATCTACAGCATTGGCTCATGACAGGGATGGTTTTTGGTATTAGCTATGGCTTAGGTTGGATTTACCTTCATACGGGAAGCCTATGGACACCAATAATTGCTCACTTTATGATTGATATGGTGATGGGTTGCATACTTCGGTTTAGCAAGGAGGAAGATCAAGGTTCATGAGTGCTGGAGAAAGAGTAGCTTCGCGTTCAAATCCTGGCGTGGAGGAGCAACAAGGGGATGATACCTATTTACCGCCGCGTAGAGCTGTACACCCTTCAGAGCAAGGCAAATGGACGAACCTTTTCTATATGACATTACTTTGGTTATTTATCGCTTTAGTTGTGAGTTTAACTGTTTGGGGGATCAAGTACTCAAATTCTTCGTTGTAACAAATAAAATGAGCCCTACGCTGCCACGAAACGAAACATTCGCGGCAGTATAGGGCTCTTATTTCATTCCTATCTCATTTCTAATTCAATGGTATTGGGATCAACAAACGTATAGCCTTTTTCCTCGAGCTTCGTGAGCATCGTATCAAGCGCAGCTACTGTCCATGGGAGCTCATGCATGAGGATATTGCTGCCGTTATGAAGCTGTTGCAACACATTCTCAATGATTTTATTCGAATCATTATTCTTATTCGTCATGTCMCAATCTAATGATCCGTTTGACCATGTCATGTAAAGCATTTTATTATTTTTAATTTTAGATTTCAAATAATCATTACCTGAGCCGAATGGAGGACGGAAAAATTGCGGGGACTGACCCGTAATTTCTTTCACAATTTGCTGAACATCGTCAACTTGCTTATCAATTTTGTCATTCGGCATATCTTTCAAATTGTCATGATCCCAGGCGTGATTACCGATGATATTGCCGCTTTCGTGAACAAGTTTTACGAGTTCTGGCTTTTGCTTAATGCGATAACCGTTCATGAAGAAGATGGCCTTCGCTTTATGTTTGTTCAGAATATCAATGAGAGATTGATTCATCGCTTGGTCTTTAGGTCCATCATCAAAGGTCAATAAAATGACTTTTTTATTACCATTGGGGTCGTTGGGCACGATATCATAGTTTTTATTCATGTGATAGGTCTTTTGTACTGCTTCTATTACAGGAGCAGTTGGTGTTGGTGAAGGTGTGGTTGTAGGAGCCGCAGTGGGAGTTGGAGATGCACTTGGGCCTGATGTCACTTGAACAACTGGCGCTACACTTATAGTTGCAGCAGGACTTGTTTCGGTTTGATTTGCACTGCAGGCAGCCAATAGAAGCATGACTGTTAGGATTAGTGTGCTTGCTTTCTTTTTCATATTCGTCTTCTCCTCAGATCCTTACATGGTTTACATTTTTGTCATCACTTATAGTACCACAATATAGATCACAATTCGCAGATGTCAATTCTCCTATGTTTTCCTTCTTCAGTTATGTATGTCCACTTCTAAACTCGCACAACCTAGAAAGGATTCATACTACTTATCATGGAGGGAGATCCAATGAAATTAGGAACATTTATGCTTGGTGGCATTGCAGGCGCGGCTGCTGTAATTTATCTCAATCGTAAAAGTAAATCCATGCTATTCTCAGCATTTAGCTCACCTAGTCAATCGATGGGCAATGTCATGGATAAGGCAAWAGAAACGTTCACAAGCAAATCTTTCGGAGAATCTACAGCCCGAAATTTCTCCTCGACGAGTACAAATGGCTTAAACAAAGTAGAGAAAATCGTCAAAGAAGACCCAAGTTTGAAGGCAACTGTCAATGAAATTCTGCAGGATAATAAAATAAGCAGCGCAACAATACAATAAAGATAAGCGCTCAGCACAGTCCGGCATACCCACGGGGCCGGCTGTGCTTTTTCTTTTTATACATAACTTAAGCGTGCAATTACAAAGATTTAGTGTTAACATGATAGGTGAAAACAATAGATGGATGCATGTCCATTTATGTATTAGTGGTTCACCTTTTTATTTTTCTAACATATTCTGATTGAAATAAGGTGACCATGCTTTCGATGCAAGCTTTCCAGTTGGAGAGCTCAAAGGAGGATCCTATCATGAAAATAGAACGCTTAAGTCAGGATAAGATACGGATTTTCCTAACATTCGATGACTTAACTGAACGTGGAATTCAAAAAGACGACATGTGGAGAGAAATTCCGAAAGTGCACGAGTTGTTTAGTGAGATGATGGATCAAGCCTATTCGGAGCTCGGATTTGACCCGTCCGGTCCGCTTGCTGTTGAGGTATTCGCCCTCCCAGCGCAGGGTATGGTTGTTATCGTTACTAGAGGCAAGCTTGATTTGTATGCGAGTTCTGATGCATATGATGATCATGAAGCTGAAGAAGTGTACGAAATGGAAGTTACGCTTGAACAAAGTGATCTGATCTCCTATGCTTTCCGTGATTTTGAAGATCTGCTGCGTGTATCCAAAGTAATTAATCCCCTTCTGATGGAAGGCGGTACCCTGTATTCGTATAAGGGGAAATATATTTTACAGCTAGAACCTGTAGAACTTGAAGAAACCAAGTATCAAGCTCTTATCGCTGTCTTATCTGAGTTCGGTGAAGCTTCTTCAGTGACCTTGGCTGTGCTTGAGGAATACGGGAAAACAATCATTGCAGATGATGCCGTTAAGGTGCTCTGCCGCCATTTCAAATAATTGGGACTCACGTCCTGATGCATAAGAATGAAACAAGCATCTCCCAAAAACAACCGTTTTTGAGGATGCTTGTTTTGTTTTCCATAATACGCAACTAAGGTCGTTTGTGTTACACGTAGAAATATCTAGACAGAACGACTATAATAGAAGCATGGAATTTCAAAATCAGAGGGGAGCTGGAACATGCATATTGTGCCTATTTTATTGGCAGCCATAGCGCCAGGTCTCTCATTGCTCGCCTACTTTTATCTGAAGGATCGGTACGAAACAGAACCTATCCATTTAGTGATACGGATGTTTCTCTTCGGTGTACTACTCGTTTATCCGACGATGGTGCTACAGAACGCATTTATCCAGGAGTTCGGCAATGGCACGATCATGACATCCTTTTTTCTCTCAGGAGGAATCGARGAGTTTCTGAAGTGGTTGTTACTGTATCACTTGATTTTCCGTCATGAAGCTTTCGWCGAACCCTACGACGGGATTGTGTATGCGGTAGCTGTCAGTCTTGGCTTTGCCACATTKGAGAATATTATTTACGCATTCTTGCATGCTTCTTCTTTCTCGGCATTGATGCTTCGTGCGCTTTTGCCAGTATCGGGACACGCTTTATTTGGTGTCATGATGGGGTATTACATGGGCAAGGCCAAATTCGTTCCTCATAAGCAAAATAGGTACTTATGGCTATCGCTGTTGCTGCCAATTGCGTGGCACGGTGCATTTGATTATATTTTGCTTATATTCAAAAACAGCTGGATTTGGATTATGATTCCCCTCATGACGTTTCTATGGTTACGGTCGATATGGCGTGTAGATCGTGCTAACGCACACTCGCCTTTACGCGTTGTGACTGTGGAAGAGAAGATTAAAATGGGGAGATTTGGGTCATAATGACTGTATATTTGTTGAACTCCATTACATGGAATGGGGATAGACCGGGAGGGCATACATGTCATTAACGACGCGCGTGAAAGTGAAGATCCGATGTCGGTTATGCGGTGAGAAGTTCGTATTGCGAGGCAAAAAGGAAAAAGACAAGATTGAAACTGGATTTCGGCAATGTATATGCAGTAATGAGCACGATTTTGAAATAGAAACCGAAAGTTAACGAAAGGCCATTCTTCCGAATAGGCCTTTTTTTGCATGTAGGAATGCTTTGATAAACTTTATGTCAATCTTGTATAAACCTGCCTCCACGCGTAAAAACTAATCGCAAGATTGGGTATGAAAGGAGCAGTTCTGTGTATAAAAGATTAAGTATCGTCATGTTTCCATTTCTATTGTTGGCTTTAATCGGGGCTTCTGTGTGGGGGTATTTGGAACACCAAGAAAAGAATACGATATTAATTAAGGCTGAGAATCAGTACCAACGCGCGTTTCATGACCTGTCCTTTCACATGGATAAGCTACATACGGAATTAGGCAACACGTTGGCGGTGAATGAAACCTCGGAACCATCCTACCGTAAAGGTTTGGTTAATGTTTGGCGTTTAACCAGTCAAGCACAGAGTGATATCACACAATTGCCTTTAATGCTGCTGCCTTTTAACAAAACGGAAGATTTCCTAGCGAATATGGCTAATTTCTCTTACCGCATGTCAGTTCGCGATATGACGAAACAGCCTTTAACCGAAGCGGAAATGAAAACGTTGAACACCTTGTATGCACATTCTGCTGATATAACGAAAGAAATTCGGGGTGTACAAAATAAAGTAATAGCAAATAATTTGCGATGGATGGATGTGGAGACGGCTCTCGCATCTGAAAATGAAATGCACGACAATGCGATTATCGATGGCTTTAAGATTGTGGATAAACAAGTAGGTGGATATGAGGAGTTGAACTGGGGGACAGGAAGCTTAAATGTGTTCTCCAAAAATGATGTTAAAATGCTGACGGGCAATGATATGACGGCAGATCAAGTGAAAAAGAAAGCTATTGATTTCCTTGGGGTTAAAGATTCGAGCGGCATCAAAGTTGTCGAGAACGGCGGAAGTGCACCAGAGTTTCAAAGTTATAGTGTTGTTATTCCAAGCAATGATGCTTCGAAAACGGACACGCAAATGGATTTCACCAAAAAAGGTGGTCATTTGATTTATTTTATGAAGTCTCGTGATGTTCCAACTGCGAAATTCAATCTTCGTCAAGCGAGAGACGTAGCGAATGAATTTCTGGATGGGCATGAGTACAAGGATTTAAGCGCAATTAGTTATGATCAATACCAGAATACAGCAACGATTCTGTTCGCAAAGAAAGAAAATAATGTCACCATTTATCCGGAACAAGTTACCGTTAAAGTTGCTTTAGATACCCTTGAAGTAACAGGGCTACAAGCGACCAATTATATTTATTCACAGAAGAAACGCAATATTGGCCAACCGAAAATTACGGTAGACCAAGCACGTAAGCAACTGAGTTCTAAAATGAAAGTTACAGGCGAATCGCTTGCGATTATCAAAAATGATCTGGACGAAGAAGTCCTCTGTCATGAATTTATCGGTACGATGAATAACAATATCTATCGTGTTTACGTAAATGCAGATGTGGGCATGGAAGAGAAAATAGAGACAATTCGCCAGGATCAAGCGGAAGTTGCAAAAGGAAAATCATAGGAGGAAGAGGCAGGATATCATCCTGCTTCTTTTTTTTCTATCTAAATGGTGAGGTCATGGTATAATTAATGTATATTACTTCGCGGAGGTGCGGAAATTGCTTCCTAAGGTCAACCAGATTTTACATATGCAAATGAACAGTATTGATGAAGAAGAGTCCAAAATCGAATATAAGTCTAGAATTGCGGATGTGACAGAGAGTGCAATTATCATTGAAATTCCTTTGAATGAAAAGACAGGACGATTAAAAAAACTTTATCAGGGTGATGAAATTAGTGCTCATTTCCTAGGTCAAGGCGGTGTGAAGCATTATTTCACAACAGAAGTTGTAGCTTTTACAGAGGATGTTATTCGCTTGATCGAACTGAGGCTTCCAGAGTTAAGCGCGATCACGCAAATACAACGTAGAAATTTCCTTCGCGTTTTAGCAGAATTAGAAATCGCCGTAAAGCTGAACGACCAGATCCAATTTATTGGATTGACCGATGATGTTGGCGGTGGAGGTATTTCATTTATATGTGATGGACATATTCCGATAGGCTTAAATGCAATCATTTCTTGTTGGGTACTTGCGCCATTCAAAAATGGATCGATCGAACATATTCCTTTTACAGGTGAAGTAGTTCGCGTGAAAGGAACGGAGACGGGTAAGCAATTAGTTATGATCCGATTTGCAGAGATCGCGGATAGAGAGCGGCAGAAACTGATTCGTTTTTGCTTTGAGAGACAAATGGATTTTCGTAAACGCTAGGGATTGAGACATAAACGCTAAGGGTATACTGCTATGCATATCGGATGCTAGCGGGAGTGTGATCTCATGTCCAAGGAGCAAGAAGCAGAACCATATGAACAGTTATTTTTGCGCTTTTCTGTGAAAGTAGAGAAGGTCATTATTAGAGCTGTAATTTTTGTTGTAATATTGCTAGTTTGTGTACAAGCATTACTGCAAAATGCGTATATACGCAAGCATTTCACACGTGTTGAGCCGCTCGAAGGGCAACCGTATATCGTACCGGAACATCCGCAAAAAGAACGCTCATAAGCGCATGAAATCAAGGCAGGATAGAACCCAAGTTTTGCATATGACCATGTTGTGTGATATAATTTCTAGTAATTAGCAGGCAAGTGCCTGCTTTTTTGTTCGTAAGGTACTGTGAAGTATTGTTAGGAGGAACAGCAGCTTGGATAAGTTCAATATTGCCATAGATGGTCCTGCTGGAGCCGGTAAAAGTACCATAGCACGGCTAGTTGCCGGTGCACTTGGTTTTATTTACGTGGATACAGGAGCCATGTATCKAGCAGTAACGTGGAAAGTACAGCAAGAAGGGCTGCTACCTGATCAAGAAACAGAAGTGGCTGCGTTAGCCAATCGCATGCAGATTGAGCTCATCCCTGGAGATGAAGGGCAACAGGTTATCGTAGATGGTGTTGATGTGACGAAAGCGATTCGTTCATTGGACGTAACGACACATGTTTCACAAATTGCCAGCTATGGCGCTGTACGTCATTTGTTAGTTGCACTACAGCAGCAAATGACTGTTTCCAAAGGCGTAGTCATGGACGGCCGTGACATTGGTACACATGTCATGCCAGATGCAGAGATTAAGGTTTTCTTAACTGCGAGTGTGAAGGAACGTGCTGAGCGCCGATTCAAGGAATTAGAAAACAGTGGTACCAATACACTGACTCTTTCCGAATTGGAGCAGGATATCGCACGTCGCGATCAATTCGATGAGGCTAGGAAAATTTCACCACTGCGTAGGGCGCATGATGCCGTGTTGATGGACAGTACATCAATGACGATCGAAGAAGTAGTGGACGAAATTCTTGGACTTTGCAAGGACAAAGTCGGAGGTGGCAAATAAAGATGCTATATCGCATCGGAAGAGCCTTATTTCGATTTATTTTCACCGTTTTTTTTCGAATGCGTGCTATCGGAATGGACAATGTTCCAACGCAAGGGGCAGTTGTTTTGTGTGGTAATCATACTAGCTTATTGGACCCACCATTCTTAGGTTCACCACTGCGCCGCAAGGTGCATTTCATGGCCAAGGCGGAGCTGTTTGATATACCAGTACTTGGGTCTATCATATCTAAAGTAGGCGCATTCCCAGTTAAACGCGGAGGCGTAAGCAGAGAGTCGATTCGCCTTGCTGTACAGCTGCTGCGTGACGGCAATATGCTTGGTGTTTTTCCTGAAGGATCTAGAAGCAATGCGGGTGGAATGGGGAAGAAAGGCGCTGCTAGTCTTGCATTGAAGTCGGGCGCGGCCGTTGTTCCGGTAGCCATCGTAGGTACCTATTCACTTTTCCGTCGTATGACGATCGTTTATGGTAAACCACTTGATATGAGCGCTTATGAAGGCGGTAGTTCAGAGGATCTGGAGCAGGCGACGGAAGCGATTATGAAAGAAATTCGCCGACTACATACAGTTACTAGTAAAGCATAAGCAGAAATGTATGGAATTGAAAGCTTGGAATTATACTAACCATAAAGTGATTTGAACTTATTATTGTGTTTGAAACAGAGTAGGAGCTTGACTGCTGCTTTGTGACTTATAAATTATTTTTGTTGGTTGTAAATAGAGGAGGCTAATCTCATGTCAGATGAAGTAAAAGTTGAAGATCAATCACAGGAAGCTCAAGAAACGGCCGTATCACAAGCAGAAGCAGAGCACGCGCTTAACAATGTTGCTGTGTTGAAGAAAGGCGCTACGGTAAAAGGCAAAATCGTTAAAGTAGACGCTGATCAAGCTTTCGTGGATATCGGTTACAAATACGATGGCGTCATCCCAGTTCGTGAGCTTTCTTCCGTAAGCTTGAATGATGCTGCGCAAGCAGTTGAGCTTGGTCAAGAAGTAGAATTGAAGATCGTTTCCATCAACGATGCAAAAGAAACGTTGGTATTGTCCAAACGTGTTGTTGACAACGAGAAAGCTTGGGAAACGCTGCAAGGGCAACTTGAGAGCAAAGAAATCATCGAAGCAGCTGTTGCTGAGGTTGTTAAAGGCGGATTAGTTGTGGATATTGGTGTACGTGGTTTCGTACCTGCTTCCATGGTTGAGCGTCAATTCGTTGAAGATTTCTCTTCCTACAAAGGCCGCACTTTGCGTCTTCGTGTGAAAGAAATTGATCGCGAGAAAAACAAAGTCATTCTTTCCMAAAAAGATATTTTGGATGAAGAGTTCGAAACAAACAAGAAGAAAATCATCGAAGGTCTTCAAGTTGGTCAAGTACTAGATGGTACTGTACAACGTTTGACACAATTCGGTGCATTTGTTGACATCGGTGGTATTGATGGACTTGTTCATATTTCTGAACTTGCTTGGCAGCATGTTGAACAAGCTTCTGATGTTGTTAAAGAAGGAGACAAAGTTAAGGTGCAAATCCTTAAATTGGATCCAGCCAATGACAAAATCAGCTTGAGCATCAAAGCTACGCAAGATGGTCCTTGGTCAAATGTTGAGCGTGATTTCAAAGCTGGTGATATCGTAACAGGTACAGTTAAACGTCTTGCAGCTTTCGGTGCATTCGTTGAAGTGGCACCAGGTGTTGAGGGTCTTGTTCACATTTCCCAAATCGCACACCGTCACATCGGTACTCCGCATGAAGTTTTGAAAGAAGGCCAAGAAGTTCAAGTGAAAATCTTGGAAATCAATCTTGCTGAGAAACGTGTTAGCTTAAGCATTAAAGATACAGAGGATGCTCCTGAAGCACCTGCTGGTGCAGCGGCTCCGTCATCAGCTGGCAAACCAGAAAGAGAAAGACAACCGCGCGGCGATCGTGATCGTGGTAACAGCGCTAGTCACCAAAAAGAAATTGCTGGTAACGAAAACGTATCCCTAAGCAATCAAGGTTTGTCCATGACTCTTGGTGAGCGTTTCGGAGATAAACTGGCTAAATTTAAAAAATAAATAGATCCAATTTCTAGGAGGGTACAGAAATGCGCATCTCACGCAAAATGGAGCATGTCCATTACGCGCTGGAGCTTGGTCAAACCCGTCAACAAGGGTTGGCGGATATCAAGCTTGTGCATAACTGTCTTCCTGAGACTTCGACGGATCATATTGCTTTAACAACAACAATCGGCGATCTCACTATGAGTTCGCCGATTTTAATTAATGCAATGACCGGCGGCGCTCATGAGACAGAGAGTATTAATCGCGAATTGGCCATACTCGCGAGGGAGAAAGGTTTGCCTATGGCTGTTGGCTCCCAGATGTCAGCTATTAAGAATAGCGAAGTGGCATCCAGTTACGAAGTGGTGCGACGCGAGAATCCGAATGGTATCATCTTCGCTAATTTGGGGAGTGAAGCCACAACAGATCAAGCATTGCGAGCTGTAGATATGATAGAAGCGAATGCGCTTCAAATCCATTTGAACGTTATGCAAGAGCTAATTATGCCAGAAGGTGATCGCAGCTTCGTAGGTATGCTTGGACGTATTGAAAACATTGTTCGTCTTACGCCCGTACCTGTCATTGTGAAAGAGGTTGGCTTTGGCATTTCGCGTGATAACGCGAAGCAATTGAGAGATATTGGCGTTCAGGTGCTCGATGTGGGGGGCTCAGGTGGGACGAATTTTGCTGCCATTGAAAATGCCAGACGACCTGCTGCATTAAATTGGCTGAATGATTGGGGTACACCGACAAGCATGACTTTATTAGAGGCCCTATCTGTTTATCCGTGGGGTTCTATTATTGCGTCAGGCGGCATTACAAATGCATTGGAAGCGGCGAAAGCACTTACCTTAGGCGCATCGGCAGTGGGCATGGCAGGCGCATTTCTGAAGGTATTGCGTATAGATGGTGTAGATGCACTTCACACATATGCAGAAGAGCTGCACCAAGGACTTATTTTAATTATGACAGCGTTAGGCGCTAATTCGATTCAAGCCCTTACGGGATGCCCAGTAGTCATCGTTGGAGATACCGCGGAATGGTGTCGAACGAGAGGTATTGACTTAACTTCATACGCAGAGCGAACTAATCAGAGTAAATAATCAAAATATTGCCATACTAAGGATCAGGCAGATCTCCCTTATTTGTATAGGGGGAGTCTGAAGATCCGCAAGCAAATCGATGAATTTGAAAGTCATCGGTAGCTAAGCAGGCTAGGTGGTTTGATTATGAATGCCGGTTATCTGTCGCTTATTCTCCTTTGCATCACGTTGATCTTGCTCGCTAGCGGCTGGAAGGAGCTGTACATCCGAAGTATATCGCATAAAGGCATGCTTCTTTTTTTTGCCTCTTGGCTGATCGGATCGCGAGTAACGCTGACGATACAACATGTACATATCCAGCTTGTCTATGTTGTTGTACTAACGATTGCCTTTAGTATTCTTTATGTCACACAAGGTTTTATACATAAGCTACATCTGCTTTCCATAGGACTTCTGATCGGTTCACTTCACTTTCTATTTCAACAACTGCTAGAAATGGACCCTATCCTTATCATTCGTAATTCAGAATGGCAGACTGCTCTGTTGATTGCCGTTGTAGCCGTAATCGTGCAGCGTAATGCATGGGAGCAAATTGCTGCCATTTCGATCGGATATCTGATCGGGGATATGTATCAAGCAGGTATTCATCTAGTAGATGGATTTCATCAACTGGGCATGGCCACGTTCCAAGATCAGTGGTGGCTGTCTATCTTTACAGCAAGGACGATAACGATTGTAATACAAGCTGCATATAGTGGTTGCCGAAACGTCGTGAGAAGCTGGTTAGACCGCAAGGGGGGCAACTAACGTAATGGATTTGGCGTGGTTACATTCACATCGTTATACCATCGGGATTGTCATTGGTGTTATTTTTGGTATTATATCGCGGATCAATATGCTTCGGACGGATTATCGGCAATATCCAACGTATCCACATGGCAAAATTATTCATGTCTCACTCGGTGTGATCGCTGCTGGTCTTGGAGCGGTTGCCGTTCCTGCGCTGTTGGAGAAAAACTACACGGCAGTCACGTTTCTTTCCTTGGCGGCACAACAATTTAGAGATGTACGCAATATGGAAAGACAGAGTTTAACGAAAGTGGATGAGTTAGAACTTGTACCCCGTGGAGCTGCCTATATCGAAGGGATTGCGATGGTTTTCGAAGGTCGTAATTATTTGGTCATTATGACAGCTTTCATGGCCTCCTTATTCAGTATATTAGGTGCTTGGTACTGGGGGATAGCTGCTGGAGTAATCTCGATTTGGCTCGCAAACTTTTTTAAATCAGGAAGCAAATTAGGGGATATCGCTGATATTGAACCCGCTGATATTCATATGGATGGGCCTGATGCTTCTGTTGGTTCTATATATATCATGAATGTTGGGCTTCAGGATTCACGTGAGAAAATAATGAAATACGGTCAAGGCTTTCTAATTAAGCCCAAAAATCGGAATGCACGTGTTACGATTTCTCATGTTGGCCAGAGGCAAGCCATTATGTATGATATGTCTACTTTGTTCGGCGTGTATCGTGATGAGGGAGAACCTTCTTTACGACCCATGGCTAAATTGGACCTGGACTCAGGGACGATAGGTTTGCTTTTGCTTTTGCAGGAAAATGACAAAGAGAAAACGCTCACTGCCCTCCATCGTGTACCTGTTCTTGAAAGTGCTGTGCGCATGCCTTCTGAAGCTGGAGTAAATAAAAAGTAGGAGGGGTAATGCCCTTATGTCGCAAATTCTCGCGATCGTGACATTGTCGAAAGACCGGATTGCTGGCGGTGCACCAATCTTTGTGGTTGAAAGTGAAGAGGAGTTGCAGAGAACCGCATTCTCTTTGGAGAAAATGTTAGACGCGAATGCCCATGATCTGAAAAATGGTACGATGATTCTGGTGAAACATTCCTGATTATCTGGAGAATGGGCGCATATTTGATGGAAGTCTCAAAAGAGATTAGCCAAGGCGCCTCTTTTTTGTTATGATGTAAGTTGCGTAATTTTCCATGTACGATCATGGAATCCGAAGGAGAGATGTAAATTGGCTAGACCCGTACTTGCAATTGTTGGCCGACCTAATGTCGGGAAATCCACCATTTTTAATCGAATCGTAGGMGATCGTATGGCGATCGTAGAAGATAAACCAGGTGTTACACGAGATCGTTTATATGGTGTTGGTGAATGGCTGAATACATCGTTTAGTGTCATTGATACTGGCGGTATTGAAATTGACGGCGAAGACGTAATCTTGAAATCTGTTCGTGTACAAGCTGAGCTTGCGATTGAAGAAGCGGATGTCATCGTGTTCATGGTTGACGCGAAGGCGGGTGTAACTCCATCGGATGAGGAAGTAGCGCAGCTATTGTTCCGTTCGAAGAAGCCAGTTGTCTTGGCAGTAAATAAAGTGGATAATTTGGCGCGTCAAGATGATATCTATGAATTCTATTCCCTTGGTTTCGGTGATCCTGTAGGGATTTCGGGTTCGCACGGAATTGGGATTGGCGATCTCCTTGAGGTTGTTTGTAATTTATTTCCGGACAAAACCGATGACGAGTATGGCGAAGAAGTTGTTAAATTCGCCTTGATTGGTCGTCCAAACGTTGGGAAATCGTCGATGACGAACGCGATTCTTGGTGAAGAGCGAGTTATTGTGAGCGACGTTGCAGGTACAACACGTGATGCGATCGATACACCGTTTGAGCGTGATGGACAGAAGTTCGTTATCATTGATACAGCTGGCATGCGAAAACGTGGCAAAGTTTATGAGAACACCGAGAAATACAGCGTAATGCGGGCAATGAAAGCTATTGAGCGAGCAGATGTGGTGCTGGTTGTAATCGACGGACAAGAAGGTATTATTGACCAAGATAAACATATTGCAGGCTATGCGCATGAAGCAGGAAAAGCGATTGTCATTGTCGTAAATAAATGGGATATCGTTGAGAAAGATGATAAGACAATGCAACATTTTACGACGACGATTCGCGATCATTTCTTGTTCTTGAGTTATGCACCGATCGTGTTTGTATCTGCGAAAACAACACAGAGGCTTCATAAACTGCTGCCTGTTATCGTACAAGTGGCTGAGAATCATGCCTTGCGCGTTCAAACGCATCTCCTGAATGATGTTGTTTCCGATGCGGTTGCATATAATCCGCCGCCAACGGACAAAGGGAAGCGTCTGCGCATTAATTATGTGACGCAAGTAGCCGTTAAGCCACCTGTGTTCGTACTCTTCGTGAATGAGCCAGAGCTTATGCATTTCTCGTACGAACGTTATTTAGATAACAAAATCCGTGCTGCATTTGGCTTTGAAGGAACGCCCATTCGCATCTTGAGCCGTAGAAAAACTTCGGACAAAGAATAGGAGATGTTGTACATTGGTTTCGATAATAACAATTGTAGTGGGCTATTTACTAGGATCCATCAGCTTTAGTTATTTATTCGGAAAATGGTTTAAGGGAATAGATATCCGCAAGCACGGTAGTGGGAACGCGGGGGCAACGAATACGCTCCGCGTTCTCGGGAAGGGGCCAGCAATCCTTGTCCTGCTGTTGGATGCCTTGAAAGGCGTCGTAGCTGTCTTACTAGGCGTGTGGGCTGCCCCGGGACCTGACGACATCTGGATTCGTGTTTTGTGTGGTTTAGCAGCCATTGTAGGGCATAATTGGCCAGTGTATTTCGGCTTTCGCGGTGGAAAAGGCATTGCGACCACCATTGGTGTCATGGCGACACTTTGTTTTGTCCCTACATTGATCGCAGGATTAACAGCAATCGTCATCATCGCTATCACACGATTCGTATCGCTGGGCTCCCTTATTCTTACAGCACTCTTACCTTTTCTAATTTGGGGGATGGACCGGCCGTTACCTGTATTGTGGATAAGCATTTTGCTATGTGCTTTTGCGTTCTTACGTCATCGGACGAATATTGTGAAGCTTATTCAAGGTAAAGAAAACAAGCTGGGCCAGAAAAGAGCCTAACGAAAAACAACTACGCGTAGGAGGGGAAACCGTGACACAAAAAGTATCGGTCCTTGTAGCTGGAAGTTGGKGGACGGCACTCGCCTCGGTATTGGCGGATAATGGGAAAGAAGTCCTTCTATGGTCTCGTAATGAAGAACAAGTGTTAGAAATTAATGAAAAGCACACAAATAGTCGTTTTCTCAAAGAAATATCGTTATCTCCTTCGATTATAGCGACCCATTCTTTGCAAGAAGCCGTGCAAGATGCGGATGCCATCATTATGGTGGTCCCATCTTCAGGCATGCGTGAGGTTGCTTCGCGAATGCGTCCATTTTTGAAGAAAAATACGCTTATCATTCATGCAACTAAGGGATTTGAAACAGGAACTCTCAAACGTATGACAGAGGTACTAGCGGATGAGCTCCCAGAGATGGATCCGAAGCGATTTGTGGTCCTTTCCGGACCCAGTCATGCGGAAGAAGTTATTTGCAAAATGCCGACAACAGTCGTTGTCGCTGCACAGGATTTACAAGCTGCTGAAGCTGCTCAAGACCTGCTTATTACGCGATATTTCCGTGTGTATACGAATCCGGATGTAACAGGTGTTGAGGTAGGTGGCGCACTGAAGAATATCATTGGACTTGGCGCAGGGCTAACAGACGGTTTAGATTTCGGTGATAATGCGAAAGCGGCACTTGTTACTCGAGGGCTCGCGGAAATCACGCGGTTAGGTACTGCAATGGGCGCTAATCCTCTTACCTTTGCTGGGTTAGCTGGAATTGGTGATTTGATCGCTACCTGTACAAGTAAACATAGTAGAAATTGGCGAGCAGGCAACAAATTGGCCAAAGGGATTCTATTAGAAGATGTGCTCAAGGAAATGGGAATGGTTGTTGAAGGCGTGAAAACGACGAAAGCAGCCTATGATCTGGCGAAACGCTTTGAGGTCACTATGCCGATTACGAATGAATTACATAATGTTTTATTTGAAGGGAAATCTCCACAGCTTGCAGCAGGTGATCTTATGGGACGTGTGCGGACACACGAAATGGAAGAATTACCGTTGACAAGATGAGAAAAGGCTGGAGATAGCCTACACCAGATCTTCTCCGCATTCATACTATACCCTATCAGGAATTCTCAATAGCTTAGGGTACAGGAGGCGGCACAATTGGCGAATAAAGATATGTCGAAGGACGTATTAAGTGTGGTCAAGAAGAAGACGGGCAAATCCGTAACAGCTAAAGATATCGAAAAAATTGCAAGTGGAGTGAAACCATCTACCATGCAGAGTGAAGTTCAATTAAGAGCTCTCATAAAACAGGTTTCTGGATTAGTGAATGTCAAGGTGTCTGAAGAAACGATTAATGATATCATTCAAGCCGTTAAAAGCAGTAAACTTGATACCAATAACATGCAGCAATTAATGAGCATGATGCTGGGTAAGAAATAGAAGCATGAAGGGGTTCATCCCCTTTATGCTTTTTTCTCATTCTGTGCTATACTTACATGTGTTTCATTTTCACGATTTTTACATAAGGAGTTTATCATATGTCACCTTTAGACAAAATGTGGGCATCATTTGTGGCCATGGGACTGATGGTTGTTGCGTCATTCCTGATCTCGTATGCACGTACAAGAACATCTGGCGTATGGCGCGGAGTGTTGTCATTCATTGCTTTTTTAATGTTTATTCCTATCTTACTTTTTATGTTATCTTCTTTGTTTTAACCAACCGGAGGGGAAATCATCATGTTAGAACTGAAAACACGCAAAACGCAAATAAAACTAACGCCCGAGACGGGATTAACCATTCTGGATCATGCTTTGAAGGCAGATGTGGATTGGGGATTTTCATGTACACGAGGAACCTGCGCGAGATGTCGCTGTTACGTTGCTGAGGGTCGTGAGCTGCTCGCAGAGGCTTCCGAAGCAGAAGAAGATCGACTAGAGCCAGAGGAGCTTGCACAGGGCTACCGTCTAGCATGTCAATGCGTAGTAAAGCAAGTAGGAACGATTTCCGTTACGCACAAGCCTTATTTTTAAAAATTACTGCCTGAAAGGTGTGGGCATGATGAAACTGCTGGAGCCACTACTCCCGTCGATTTCGACTATTCATACTCGGTTACAGCAAGCCCATAACGTGCAATGGCTAATTGGCGGAAGCTGTGGCTTACTCATGCATAACGTCGATATTGGAAGAACTCCCAGAGATTTGGATATTTATATCGATCTGGAGGATGTTCACACGGTACATCAGTTGCTGCAGCCTTACGCGATGGATAACCCAGAATTTAGTGAAACACCTATATATGCTTCGATGCTGAGTCATTATCGGATTGATGGACATATCGTTGAGGTTGTTGGTGATTTTAAAGTAAAGGCACTGGGATCTTTGTATCAAGTTGAAGTCAATTACTTGTCTGAGAACTATTATAGTCCTGCCTCCATTGATACGTGGGCGGTTCCAGTGATGCCTTTAGCACATGAGTTTCTCTTTAATGTACTTAGAAATCGGCCTGATCGCTATGAACCGATTCTCAGAATGATGCAAGATCATCCCGACAAACATATGCAGGCTTTGAATGATTTAATGAACCGTAATCAGTGGGGTCATGAATTTCATGTAAAAATGAACGAATTGCTAGATTGGAACCGGTGACGCTTATGAGTGTGTTTGATGTTCATTTTTGGCCAGATAATAAAAAAATTAAAGTAAGACCCGGCACAACATTGTTGGACGCAGGTAACAAAGCCAAAGTTCATATTAGAACTCGTTGCGGAGYAAAGGCCGCTTGTTTAATGTGTAAAGTAAAGGTAGGCGACCAAAGTGGTCTAGCCCCTCTGAATACGAATGAACGGTTAAAACTTGGCTCCCTAGCTGATGAGGGGGTTCGTCTTGCATGCCAAGCGCGAGTAACTGGTAATGTGGAAGTAAACATACCGGAGGATCCCTTAAAGGCAGCAATTCGAGCACAGCTAGCTAGACAAGCGGAGGATGACGATTTCATTTAGACAAGATAGGATGGTTGAATAGTGAAAATAAAACGACAACGAACCCAAGGTCGAAGCTCGCTTCTGGCACTTATCTTGGTTATTTTGCTTACAGGCTGCGCATATCCACAAGAGCYACGGAAAGAGAATCAAATTAATCCTGCCGAATTTATTACTGTGGTGCAACAAGCTGTAGATAGCTATCATGAAAAAACAGGCGTACTTCCCATTAAGAATAGCGAGATGACGACACCACTCTATGAGAAGTATGTGATCGATTTTCCTAAACTAAAAAAAACGAATCTGCTCAGTACGGTCCCAGCGAACGCATTTGAAAGCGGTGGTGTCTTCATCTACGTACTGGTTGATGCCGAAACGAAGCCTACTGTGAAGCTAATGGATCTGTCTGCCTATCAAAGTGTGGAAGATGTGCAGAAGAAAGTGAATGATTACATAACGAAGCATGGTGGCAATATGCCGCAAGGGGTCGCCATGAATGAAGCCTTTGCCTATGTAGATTTCAAGTTGATAGGGATGAAAGAACCTGATATTAAATCCGTGTATAATCGAAAAAATGCCATTACGTACATTCTAAATAAGCAAACGGGAGAAGTATCCATTGATTATGCGATGGATATCAACACGTTCATTAAGAATAATACTTTAGAAAGTTCCTTGAAACCGGATCAGGATTTGAGGCAGATTCTCGTAGAGAAATCCTACTTCGTGCCGATTCGTAGCGTTTCCTATGCTTGGAAAGATAATCAACCTATGCCTCAGAATTGAATTTAAGCAAACCTCTTACCCATGTGTAAGAGGTTTTTTTGTCTTTATAGAATAAGCGGAACCGACTGATCATATATTCTTTCGAAAGCCGTATGTGCTTCATAAAATATGAGCGAAAAAAAGTTGGAACGCATCTATCATATTTCTATCGAAAGTACATATATTTTTACTAGTCCAAATGAATGTACGAGTAGTCAATTGTTACCGTCACTAGCGTCAGTTGACGACCAAACTGTAGGAGGGATTCTCTTGGAGAAAGTGGATATCTTTAAGGACATTGCAGAACGAACGGGAGGGGACATTTACCTGGGGGTTGTCGGCGCAGTCCGGACAGGGAAATCAACCTTTATTAAGCGTTTTGTGGAATCTGTAGTGCTTCCGAACATTCAAAG
>NZ_JBFTPF010000089.1:0-19581 GCF_056398345.1 Paenibacillus sp. 01T442 | reverse complement strand
GTCGGTGCTTCTGCCGCGCCTGCTTCAACATTAATTTTATCTGAAATCGTGTCTCTAACTACGGACATAACCAATTGCAGCAAATAGTTGATATCTTCTTGGGTTTGCTTGAACTCATTAACGATGGGAATGCCATCTAATTCATCTTGCAGAACTTCGATTTCATTCTCGATTTTTTCCACCATTTTCTTATTTTGGAACGTTTCAAAAGCAACAATCTCTTTTTGCTTCTTCTTAATCGCGCTAATCAATCCTTGAATATCAGGATTCGTTGCAATTTGCTTTTCCGCTTTTTGATAGAACTGAACTTCATTGGAAGTAGTAAGCAACGCAGCTAGTTCCTTCGCTTTCGCCAGAATATCTTCGCGGACGATCATTTCTGTATTCGTAAATTCCTCTACTTGAAATGCATGAGGTTGGTTATCATCATGTGCATGATCACATTGGGACATTTCTTAACACGCTCCTATTTATCCTGTTCGTAATTTTATACAGACATCTGAAGAGGCTTATGTACAATCTCACCCTTCAAAATCCAAGTTTGTGCATGTGTAACTTTGACATGAACCATTTGTCCTATCAAGGATGGATTTCCTGTGAAGTGAATTAGCTTATTCGTCCGGGTACGGCCTGCAAGCACATCTGTATTGTTCTTGCTCTCGCCTTCCACTAAGACTTCGACAGTTTGATCTAGCAAACGTTCATTGCTGTCTTTACTCAGCTTATTCACTAGCTCATTCAGCCTATATAAACGCTGTTTCTTCACTTCCATCGGAACATTATCTTCCATCTCAGCTGCAGGCGTACCTACACGCGGTGAATAGATAAACGTAAATGCAAAGTCAAAGCCTACTTCCTCGTACAGCGTCATCGTATCCTCGAATTGCTCATCCGTCTCACCGGGAAAACCAACGATAATATCTGTCGTTAATACGACATCAGGCATCGTTGCCTTGATTTTACTTGCAAGCTGCAAATAATGATCTCTCGAGTACTTCCGACTCATCCGTTTCAAGACATCTGTGTTACCAGCTTGCACAGGTAAATGGATGTGCTCAACGAGATTGCCACGTTTCCCTAATACCTCAATCAAACGATCATCGAAATCTCGGGGATGTGAGGTTGTAAAACGAATGCGTGGAACATCAATCTTACGAATATCGTCCATCAGATCAGCGAACGTGTACGTTATATCTTCAAAGTCTTTGCCATAGGCATTGACATTCTGTCCAAGTAGCGTAATTTCCTGAAAGCCTTGACGAGCCAGATCTCTGACTTCTGCCAGGACGTCCTGCGGTCTACGGCTTCGTTCCTTACCACGTGTATATGGCACAATACAATAGGTACAGAACTTATCGCAGCCGTACATAATATTAACCCAAGCACGGATACCCTCCCGTTTTTTGGGGAGATTTTCTACGATATCGCCTTCCTTTGACCATACCTCCACAACCATTTCTTTGTTGAAAAAGGCATCTTTCAATAGGCTTGGCAAGCGATGAATATTATGAGTGCCGAAAATCATATCGACAAATGCATGTTTCTGCATAATGCGATTAACCACGGACTCTTCTTGCGACATACAACCGCAAACACCAAGAATAAGCCCTGGCTTCTGTGCTTTCAGCGTCTTCAAATGACCCAGTTCACCGAACACCTTGTCTTCCGCATTCTCACGAATCGCACACGTATTGAGTAGGATCACATCTGCGATCTGCTTGTCTTCCGTAGGCGTATAACCCATTTGCTCGAAAAGACCTCTCATGACTTCGGTATCATGCTCATTCATCTGACATCCATAAGTCGTGATTAAATAATATTTGTCCTTACCAAACTCCTGCATATCTTCTGGAATCGCAAAATCGTAATGAACTTGAATGTCCTCTTTACCACGTTGCTTCTCATCTTTGTAATTAGGTGCAGAATTAATTTGGATGTTTCTACCTTTAATTCGATAAGTCGTTTTGCCCTCTTCTTGGCTTAACACTTTCGCATCCGAGAAGTCAAAGTATTTGGAGTAATCCTTAACCTTGTCGGATTTTAAGTCCGATGTATTTGGGTTCTCCTTTGACATGATGAATTCACTTCCCTTTATCTATAAGTATAGCTCTAACTTGTATTAACCTAATATCAAATTATAGCACAAAAGATACCTGTATATCCATATTGGCTTCCGTTTCAAATTAATGAGAAAAACCTTCTCCAAAGAGAAGGCTCTGAAAACACTTTTACCCAAATGTATATTGTTGCTTAATGATACCCGTCATTTCCTGCGCAGGTAATGGGCGGCTAAATAAATACCCTTGCGCTTCATTACATTCTTTGAGTAGTAGGAATTGAAGCTGCTCTCTCGTTTCTACTCCTTCTGCTATGACCTTCRGATCCAAATTATGTGCCATTGAAATGATTGTATGTACGAGAGCAGCATCTTTCGCATCCTCAAACATATTTCGAGTAAACGATTGGTCAATCTTTAAACTATCAATAGGGAACAACTTTAAATAATTCAAAGATGAATATCCCGTTCCAAAATCGTCGATCGACAAAAAGATCCCCATCGTTTTTAGTTTATGCATAGTCTCAATGGCGTACTTGGTATCTTGAATAATACTTTCTGTTAACTCCAGTTCTAGATACTGGTGATCTAATCCAGACTCATCCAAAGCTTTACTTACCATTTCGATTAAATTACTTTGCTTAAATTGCCTGGAAGATATATTCACAGCGATACGAAACGGTGCATAGCCTTGGTTCTGCCATTCTTTATTTTGGCGACAAGCCTCATTTAGCACCCATTCACCAATTGGAATAATTAATCCGGTTTCTTCTGCGAGTGGAATGAAATCCGCTGGTGATATCGGCCCCCAATCAGGATGCTGCCAACGAATCAATGCCTCTGCTCCAGTAATCTTCCCCGTATTCACATCAATCTGCGGTTGATAAAAAACTTTAAATTCATTTCGCTCCAATGCTTTGCGCAGTCCAATTTCCATTTGCATTTTCTTGGTGACCGCTTCATTCATCTCTGGTGTATAAAACTGAAAGTTATTTTTACCTTGTTCTTTCACACGGTACATCGCGGTATCTGCATTTTTAATCAACGTATCGATATCCCCTCCATCAGATGGATAGAGACTAATACCAATGGAAGGCGTAACGAATAATTCGTGTTCAAGGATAGTAAAAGAATGCGAGAAGATATGAACAATTTTATTCGCATTTTTTATCATCTCATCAGCAGTAGTATGTGCCCAAAGAATAATAAATTCATCGCCGCCTTGCCGAGAAACCGTATCTCCTTTACCGATGCAAGCTTCGAACCGCTTCGCGACMTCAATCAATAATTTATCTCCCATAGCATGGCCAAGCGTATCATTAATAAATTTAAACCGATCCAAATCAATAAACATGATCCCCATACTTTGTTGGTTTTCATACGCTTGGTCTAAAGCTAGATTCAGACGATCATTTAATAAAARCCGATTCGGCAGACCCGTTAAAGGATCACGATACACCATCTGATTAATTTTTTCTTCTGTCCTTTTTCTTTCCGAGATATCTCGAATTATGCAGCTAAAGTATGTGTTGCCTTCTTCTTTCCAGACTGCAAGTGAAAGTTCAATTGGAAGCTCAGTTTGATCTTTACGTAACCCTATTAATTCATAAGTCAATCCGAGCTCATCCATTTCACCAGTGACAGTGGCAAGGAAACTCTCCAATCGCTCTTTATGCGATGCAAAGAACCGTTCAGGGAAAATACGATGTAATTTTTCTCCAATAAGCTCATGTTCTTCATAGCCAAAAATAAGCTTTGCACCCTTATTCCAAGAGATAATTGTCCGATTATGATCAGCCAAGATAATCGCATCATGGGCTGATTCTACAACGGAACGGAATCTTTTCTCCGACATTATCATCTGTGTTTCAAAACGTCTATCGATGAATGTACTGATGAACGCTAGTCCTAGTATGAATAAAATGCCAAAACCTATTAAATAGGCTAGCAATTTCGTATCCAATGTAAGATCTGAAGCGATATGTGAATGATCATGCTTGAATGTTGCTGCTGCCATCCCTGTATAGTGCATACCACTTATTGCAATGCCCATGACCAACGAACTAACTAGCTTCCTTAACAGAATACGAGGTGAGCTGGCATTCTGTTTTACAGAGAATAGCAATAGGAGTGCAACTAAAGAGACAACGTATGCAATGATTGCAGAAAGAGCCCATAGATAGGGATTATATTCAATCGTTGCCCCCATCACCATGGCTTCCATGCCAATGTAGTGCATGGATACGACTCCTGTAGCAATAAAAGTAGCTCCAATAAACACATGTGGTTTGCGCATTACAGGTCTACTTATAATATATAAGGCTAACCAAGAAGCTAGCAACGCTGGAACTATGGAATAAATCACAGTAGATAATTGGTATGTGACAGAAATAGATAAATGAAAAGCTAGCATCGCGACGAAATGCATCGACCAAATACCCATTCCCATAGCAAAAGCACCGCCTGCCAACCAGGCTTGCTTCGCGGAACTTTTGGCCTTATGGATTCGAATTCCAAGATCCAATGCAGCAAATGATGCAATAATAGCAATGAGAATAGAAAAAATGACAAAGGGGATGTGATACGTACTTGAGATCGTTTCCACAGAATGTCTCMTAACTTAAGGCAATGATAATGATATCTACAGGAGGCATTTAATCCGTTCGATAAGCCTAAGCAAATAATATGTATTTTGAATCTAATAAAAACCATTTTACCATGATTTTCTTAGTGCCTCTATACGTTTACGTCGAAAATACTCGAAAAATGCAAAACTTACATCTCAACGTAATTTTCATGCAAAAAAAGCGCAAAAAAGCATCCTTTACACATCTTTGTAAAGGATACTCTTTTTGTATATATTAACCTCATAAATGATTAATGTCATTAATCAATATCATAATAACAATTCTGCTTTGTCACCTGTCTTCACACCCGCTGCATTTCCTTCGTCTGTATCAATATGCATATCCAACGCAAATTGGTCCGACACTCGGGCAATCACATCTTCAAATATTAATGGCCTTTCTCCCCGCAAATGAACGCGTAGAAGTTGTTTGTCCTGAATTCCCCATTGGTTGGCATCAGAGGTATGAAAGTGTATATGTCTCGCCGCTACAATGACTCCCTGCTCCAATGTAACTTCTCCTTTAGAGCCAATAACACGCAATCCAGGTGTTCCTTCAATTTTACCTGATTCGCGCACTGGCGGATGGATGCCCAGTGTGAAAGCATCTGTGCGTGAGACCTCGATTTGCGTTTGTGGTCGAATCGGACCGAGAATTCGGACCTTATCGAATTGTCCTTTCGGTCCTATTACAGCAACCGTTTCTTGTGCTGCGAATTGGCCTGGCTGCGATAGATCCTTGAAATTCGATAACTCATATCMCTCACCGAATAGTGCAAATAAATCAGATTGTGAAAGATGTATATGTCTCGCTGAAACACCAATTGGAATCATAGGCATGGTAGTATTCATCCTCTCATTTAGATCATAATTGTCAGTATTACCGCTCATCAAAAAAGGCATACGGAATATCACCGTATGCCTTCTTAGAAAATTGTTATTTAAACTCAGTAAGCAGTTTGCTGAAGTCAGCTTCGGAAAGCTTAAGATCTTGTTTCGCTAGACCTTCTTTAGCAAAGCTTGGAATGGAATCTTCATAGCTCTTTTTATCTTTGTTTTGGTAGATGATACCTGTCAACATGGAGTTTGTTTCCATGATTTTTGTCATCGCCATCACACGGTTTGTGTAATCATAGTCTGGAATCTCATCCAAATCAACGATATTCTCTTTGAACCAGTCATATGTGTTTACTTTGTTGAAAGTAACACAAGGGCTGAATACGTTGATCAAGGAGAAACCTTTGTGATTCAAACCAGCTTCAATAACAGCTGTTAACTGTTTCAAGTTACTGGAGAAGGATTGTGCTACGAACGAAGCACCTGCAGCCATTGCAATTTCAAGTGGAGAAATTGCGGACTCAATTGTACCGGATGGTACACTTTTCGTTTTGAAACCTTCCGCACTACGTGGTGATGCTTGACCTTTTGTCAAGCCGTAGATTTGGTTGTCCATTACGATGTAAGTAACATCAATGTTACGTCGAATAGCATGAACAGTGTGCCCCATACCAATTGCAAAGCCGTCTCCGTCTCCACCAGAAGCAATAACTGTCAAATCGCGGTTAGCCATTTTCACGCCTTGTGCGATAGGCAAGGATCTTCCGTGAATACCGTGGAATCCGTATGCATTGATGTAACCCGAAATACGTCCAGAACATCCGATACCTGAAACGATTGCTAAGTTTTCTGGCTCTAAACCAACGTTAGCTGAAGCACGCTGAATAGCTGCTTGTACGGAGAAATCTCCGCATCCAGGACACCAGTTAGGCTTTACATTGTTACGAAAGTCTTTTAATGTTGCCATGCTAAAGTCAACTCCTTACATTTTTGTTCAATTTCTGCTGGCAAGAACGGGTTACCGTTGTATTTAAGTACGTTTTTAATTTTATCTGCATGGCCAACATGCAATTTAATTTGATCAGCTAATTGACCTGTAGCGTTGTTTTCTACAACGATAACTTGTTTCGCTTTTTCAACAAGCGGACGAAGCTGGTCAGCTGGGAACGGATGAATCAATCGTACTGTTGCGTGGTTGGTTTTGATGCCTTCCAATTCAACACGACTTCTTGCTTCATCAATTGTTCCACCTGTTGAACCCATACCGATAATAAGAAGATCAGGATTCTCGTGAGGAGCATCAAATTTGATAGCATCTGTCACTTGAATATGTTTCAACTTCTCAAGACGCTTATCCATCATACGTTGACGATTTTCAGTGCTTTCAGAAGGACGACCTGTTTGATCATGCTCTACGCCTGTAACATGGTGAATACCGTTCTTCACGCCAGGGATTACACGAGGAGAAACACCTTTCTCCGTGAACTCATAACGTTTGAACAATTGGTTAGGCTCTTGTTCAGGTGCTTCAGTTACTAGTGCGCCGCGGTCAATCACKATGCGGTTGTAATCAAGCATTTCTGCGGATTGTTTACCTAGTGAAAGTTGAAGATCTGTCATAAGAATAACAGGCACTTGATACTTCTCAGCAAGGTTGAAAGCTTCAATTGTATCGTAGAAGCACTCTTCAATCGTACTTGGAGAAAGAACGATTTTTGGAATTTCACCGTGCGTTCCGTAAACCATTGCATTTAAATCAGATTGCTCTTGTTTAGTAGGAAGTCCTGTACTTGGACCACCACGTTGCGTATCAACGATTACTACTGGAGTCTCTGTCATACCTGCAAGGCCAATTGCTTCCATCATGAGGGACAAACCAGGACCAGCTGAAGCTGTAAGCGCACGAGCACCAGCGTAGTTAGCGCCGATAGCCATTGTACATGCTGCAATTTCATCTTCCGTTTGAATAACTGTCCCACCCAATTTAGGAAGTACTTTTTGTAAATACTCCATAACTTCGGAAGCTGGTGTAATAGGATAAGCCGGCATGAAGCGGCAACCTGCAGCAACTGCTCCAAGAGCGATTGCATCATTTCCGATCATGAACAATTTTTGTTGTCCGTCTGCAGGCTCAAGTTGGAAGTCAGCGATAGGACCGCCAGCTAGTTCAAGTACAGATTCTGCACCTTTGCGAACCGCTTCAATATTCTTCTCAACGACAGCTGCACCTTTACGGCCAAATTCTTCTTCAACAGCTTTATTAAACACGTCAATCGGCAAGCCAAGAAGAGCCCATGAAGCGCCTGACGCGGCCATGTTCTTAAATAGGGAAGTTCCTAATTCCTCTGCAATTGCAGTGATCGGTACTGGGAACAATCTAGCTTTGATCCCTTCTGGTAAAACAGGGTTAAATTTAGCATCCGCAACGATGACACCATTGTCGCGAAGTTCGTGAGCGTTGAAATCGATACTTTCTTGGTCGAAAGCAACAAGAATATCCAAATCGTCTGAGATTGCGCGAATCGGTTTGGTGCTGATGCGAATCTTGTTATTTGTATGTCCCCCCTTAATCCGTGAAGAGAAATGACGGTACCCATACAAATAGTAACCGAGACGGTTCAATGCAGTAGAGAAAATGCGGTCTGTACTTTCGACCCCTTCACCCTGCTGACCTCCGATTTTCCAAGATAACTGACTAATCACCGTACGTCCACTCCTTTTGATTGTAGCTGCGTGAAGAAAATTTGATAAGCTGATTGTTTAGTAATTTAAGATGTTGCAATAAAAAATTTCTTTCACTTGTCATCCAAATTCTATGCCTTTACAGAGTAAATTGCAAGAGGTTTCACTGTTTCTAACAGATAGAGTTTTTAGATTGTATCCATATCAATATTAGATTGATTATCACTTATTCATTGCGGAAGGTTCCGMAACATGAAATTTCGCCAGTTCCCATACAAAAACGCCTCCACTTGCGACTCCGTATAGTTTTTACACAAAGCTTCTATAATATTTCCGTAATCTCCAACATGTCTTAAATCTTTTACCCATTGTTCAATCCCATCAAAATCCGAACCAAAACCTATTTGGGACTCCCCGCCTAATGCACAGATATGATCGATATGTTTCAGAATCGCTGAAATCTCTACTGTCGTTTTCAAGTTCTCCAGAAAGTAAGGAACAAAAGTAATTCCCATTATACCTTTACATTGTATGATAGCTTTAATCTGATCGTCTGATAAATTTCTTGGATGAGGACATAAATGATAAGCGTTTGAATGTGACGCGATAAACGGTTTTTTGTAAACCTCCACTAGCTCCCAGAAGCCCTCAACAGAAAGATGGGACACATCGACTATTATACCCATAGTTTCTAATTCTTTTAACATGAGCTTCCCTTTTTTTGTAAATCCGCCTTTTCTTTGTTCCATGACGCCATCCGCAGCCCAATTTGCGTAGTTCCACGTAAGTCCTGCACAACGAACGCCTAAGTATTCGAGAATTCGCAAGTTGGTTAGATTACCAGCAAGCGCATCCATACCTTCTAATGTCAAAATAGCACCAATCTCCTGTGTTTGCTCCACGTCTAACCAATCCGAAGCCGTACGAATAAATCTCATTTTCGGGTGAC
Organism: Paenibacillus sp. 01T442; assembly: GCF_056398345.1. Classification (NCBI taxonomy): domain Bacteria; kingdom Bacillati; phylum Bacillota; class Bacilli; order Caryophanales; family Paenibacillaceae; genus Paenibacillus; species Paenibacillus sp. 01T442. Next base: position 10,431 of record NZ_JBFTPF010000089.1, on the reverse strand, counting down.
TAATAATCTTTCGATGAAAAATATCTACCATTTGCAGAATATGCTCAAAGCTAGGGTTAGGGATCGATTCCGAAAGATAGATCGCAAAACATTGTACTTTAACACCTGCCTGCTGCAGCTTCGGAAAGCTTACATCCAATTCTAATACATCCTGGTTAAAATCCAGTTTACCATTCTGATATAACTTCGTTAGTGCGTCACAATGTCCATCTACAATTTTCATTATAACCCGCCTCCACACATCGCACTTTATGTCCAAACAGCACAAAAACCTCTATACAGAGGTTTCATAGGTACTGTGATAACATTTCGATTTAACTGGCTGTCAGTCATGAAAGTCAACACTTATACAGTTGCCTTACCGTCTACCGAGGCTCGACAATCAATTTAATAGCTGTCCGGTCCTCCCCATCAATAACGATATCCGTGAAGGCTGGTACACATATTAAGTCGACTCCACTAGGCGCCACAAACCCTCTTGCGATAGCTACTGCTTTGATGGCTTGGTTCAATGCGCCTGCACCTATCGCTTGAAGCTCAGCGGCTCCACGCTCACGCAATACGCCTGCCAATGCACCTGCTACGGAGTTTGGATTGGATTTTGCTGAAACTTTTAACACATCCATGAATAGTACCTCCTCGGAAATGATGGATAGCTTCCAATACCCATCATATTCACGAGATGCACGAAACATGCTACCTCATCCCATTTATACGGATACCACTAGTATCTTTACTACTAATCCATAAATACTTGATCTTCATCATATCTAATCAAGTTAATCCCTTTAGCTAAACCTGTCTGATCGTTTAATTCTATAACAACGGCATGGAAATGCCATTTGCCTTCATCTGTAATGAAACGTACGGGAAGCTGCGTCTTAAACTTCTGAAGCACTGCGTTGCGTTCTACCCCTAGGATGCCATCACGAGGCCCTACCATCCCCACATCCGTCACATATGCAGTACCTTGAGGCAATACACGATTATCATTTGTTTGAACGTGTGTGTGCGTGCCAACGACCGCAGACACCTTCCCGTCCAAATGCCAACCCATCGCAATTTTCTCCGAAGTGGCTTCCGCATGGAAATCCACAAAAACAAACTTATGTTTTTTCTTATCAGCTTCCAATATGTCATCCACTTTACGGAATGGACAATCAATTGGCGGCAAGAATGTTCGTCCTTGCAAATTAATAATAAGAAGTTCTTGGTCCTTCACTTTGATGACTGTATGACCTTTGCCTGGCGTACCTGGCGGGAAGTTCGCAGGACGCACCATTTTATCGTCACGATCAATAAAATCGAAGATTTCTTTCTGATCCCAGGTGTGGTTTCCCATCGTAATGGCCTGAATACCCATTTCATATATTTCTTTGGCAATTGCTTGCGTAATCCCTTTACCCGCGGCTGCATTCTCACCGTTGGCAATGAAGACAGCATGCGGATGTAATTGCTTAAGTCTTGGCATGATATTTTTCAATGCTTTTCTTCCCACAGAACCTACGATGTCACCAATAAACACAATTTTCATAACGTAAAACGAGCTCCTTTATATGACCCAATTCTATTCGGCCTTGAAAATAAGGAAAAGTGGCTATAATAGCCACTTTTCGCATTTGCTTCTTATTTAGCGTATTCAACCGCTCTTGTTTCACGAATGACCGTAACCTTAATATGTCCTGGATAATCGAGTTCACCTTCGATTTTCTTCGTAATATCACGGGCTAAACGGAACGCTTCGGTGTCATCCACTTTCTCTGGCTGCACCATGACACGTACTTCACGACCTGCTTGAATGGCGTAGGATTTCTCAACACCTTCAAATGATTCTGAAATCTCTTCCAGCTTCTCAAGACGTTTAATATACGTTTCTAGCGTTTCTCTTCGAGCACCTGGTCTCGCCGCTGACAATGCGTCCGCAGCACCGACTAACATGGCAATTACTGAAGTTGCTTCCACATCACCGTGATGTGAAGCAATACTATTAATTACAATAGGATGCTCTTTGTATTTCTTGCCTATCTCAACACCGATTTCGACGTGAGACCCTTCCACTTCATGGTCTAACGCTTTACCAATGTCATGAAGCAGCCCGGCACGTTTCGCCAAAGTTACGTCTACCCCGAGCTCTCCGGCCATTAAACCAGCCAGATACGCTACTTCCATGGAATGTTTCAACACGTTTTGTCCGTAACTTGTTCTGAACTTCAGGCGCCCCAAAATTTTGATCAAGTCAGGATGCAAACCATGTACCCCAACTTCAAACGTCGCTTGTTCTCCATATTCGCGGATACGTTCGTCCACTTCTTTGCGAGACTTCTCAACCATCTCTTCGATACGTGCGGGATGAATACGTCCATCCGCCACAAGTTTCTCAAGTGATGTGCGAGCAATTTCACGACGGATTGGGTCAAAACCAGATAAGATTACTGCTTCAGGTGTATCATCAATAATAAGGTCAATACCGGTCAAAGTTTCCAATGCTCGGATATTTCTACCTTCACGACCGATAATGCGACCCTTCATTTCTTCATTAGGCAACGAGACAACGGATACCGTAGTTTCCGCTACGTGATCTGCCGCACAACGCTGAATAGCAAGTGTGATGATCTCACGTGCTTTCTTATCGCCTTCTTCTTTGGCTTGTTGTTCAATCTCTTTGATTAGCTGAGCAGTTTCATGACGAACTTCTTGCTCTACATTAGTAAGAATGATGCTCTTAGCTTCTTCCATTGTAAGACCAGAAATTCGTTCCAATTCGGAAACTTGACTTTTATAGAGCTGATCAATTTGTGTTTGTGTATCCTCGATTCGCTTCTCTTTGTTGGCTACTAGCTCTTCTTTACGCTCGAGAGACTCTAATTTTTTATCCAGCGATTCCTCTTTTTGCAACAATCGTCTTTCTTGTCGTTGAATTTCATTCCGACGTTCACGAATGTCTTTTTCAGCTTCGGATCGTAGTTTGTGCACTTCGTCCTTTGCTTCCAGAACCGTTTCTTTTTTCAGTGCTTCTGCTTCCTTTTTGGCAGATTCTTTTATCTGCTCAGCGGCTGTTTCAGCACTGGAAATTTTCGCTTCTGCAAGAGATTTACGGATAAAATAACCAATCCMTAAGCATGCAGCTCCAACAACGAGAATGATCGCGATCCAGATGGCAGTCATCATCTTGTTCACCTCCTCGTTGGTTTCTCCAAGGTGTTAGCCTGGGGTACCTTCGGTTTTTTAATCCGATTCAATTGTTTGACTAGTCATACATACCCTTAAAATGTAAGAGTATGGCTTTTAAATGAATGCGCACAGTGCGTTAGGGCACCATAGTGCTAATAATCCATAATCAACAGTGTAAAAATTGGCGGTTTTTACAGCTGTCTTCTCAAAATCAATGAAATTTAGTATGATTTTGAATACATTATGAAAATATACACTGTTATTTTATCTTTTGTCGAAGAAGCTTGTCAAGCGAATGTCCTAGAGTTGATTATTTAGACCCAAAACACAATCGCAAATAGTTAATGTCATTAAGTTTCTTCAAAACTAATTAACGTGATTAATTATCCTCGAATCCATCCTCCATAAACTCCATCTCTTCCTCGTCTGATTCATTACTTATGAGCCCCAAAACCTTAGTAACTATGGCACCCGTGTAACCTCTTCGCATTAGAAATGCCGCAGTTTTACGCTTTCTATCCATTAGTTTTCCCGAAGTTTGCTTCCATTTCGTTCTCGCTATTTTCAGTGCCCCGACATACTCATCCTCTGGATTAATCAACTCCATGGTACTTTTAACCACATCTTGATGAATCCCTTTTTGTTGAAGTTCTTGTCGAATCAGATTACGTCCTTTGCGTTGAGAAATTACTCGGTTGTCCGTCCACATCTTAGCGAATTCTTCATCATTGACGTATTTATTTTCAATTAGCTTGTCACTCGCCCAATCAATAATAGGCGCTTCAAAACCTTTCTCTTTCAATTTACGTTTCACCTCAGATAGGGAATGCGGACGTCTCCCTACCATATGGAGAGCTTTTACATAGGCCATATTTCGCTCTTCATCTAAAATGATAGCTTCAATCGCTTGCTGATATAGGGATTCTCCTTTGTTCAAACGATGCTTGATCAGAATATCTTCATGAACAGAAAAAGCGTACTCCTCATTCAGATAAATGTTATAGCGATGTCTTCCTTGTTTTTGTTTTTCCACTTTGGTTATTACTTGTAATTCTTCCTCTTCGTGATTCATCTCAACAATCCCCCAAATGAAGAAAAAACACCCCAACACAAGGTTAAGGTGCTTCATCCATCCTATTTTTCAAACCTATTCAAAAGCTGTTTCCAACTCGTCTTCTTCTTCATCCGTGTTCGGACCAACAACTTTAATCAAATTACTATTTTCTCTAATTCTTAGCTCAATCGTTTCGGAGATCGCTTTGTTATCTTTCAAGAATTGCTTCGCGTTCTCACGTCCTTGGCCAAGACGCTCACCTTCATACGAATACCAAGCGCCGCTCTTATTCACGATATCCAGCTCAGTTCCGATATCAATAATGCTACCTTCGCGTGAGATACCTTCACCGTACATAATATCGACTTCAGCTTGTTTAAATGGAGGTGCTACTTTATTCTTAACAACCTTAATTCTCGTACGGTTACCAACCATGTCATTGCCTTGCTTGATCGTTTCAATACGACGAACATCCAATCGAACGGAAGAGTAGAACTTCAATGCACGTCCACCCGGAGTAGTCTCTGGATTTCCGAACATAACGCCAACCTTTTCACGCAATTGGTTGATGAAGATAGCGATAACTTTAGATTTATTGATTGCACCAGACAGCTTACGAAGCGCTTGTGACATCAAACGTGCTTGAAGACCTACGTGAGAATCCCCCATGTCGCCTTCAATTTCTGCTTTCGGTACTAGTGCTGCAACGGAGTCGATAACAATAATATCTACCGCACCACTACGAACAAGCGCTTCAGCGATTTCAAGTGCTTGCTCACCTGTATCTGGTTGTGAAAGCAATAATTCATCTATATTAATTCCAAGCTTGCTTGCATAAGAAGGATCTAACGCATGCTCCGCATCGATAAAGGCAGCTTGTCCACCCACTCTTTGAACTTCAGCAATCGCATGTAAAGCTACAGTTGTTTTACCTGATGACTCTGGTCCGTAAACTTCAATAATTCTTCCGCGTGGGAATCCACCTATTCCAAGTGCGATATCCAGAGCAAGTGCGCCCGAAGAAATCGTTTCAACTTGCATATGAGTAGATTCTCCAAGTTTCATAATGGAGCCTTTTCCGAACTGTTTCTCAATTTGACGTAATGCATTATCTAGCGCGGCACGACGATCTGACAAAACGACCACTTCCTTCTATCATTATAGGTATATGATAACTTGTTTTGGCATGTTTGCCAAGCATTTTTTCGAACATACATTCGTTTTTTTGCRAACAAACAAAAAACCGTAACAAAGTTATCGCTTTGCTACGGTTCTTCCGTTAACTAACTCTGATTATAGAGGATTTCTAGTTTTCTTTCAACTGTTTCCATAATTGATAGAGTGCACGTTTAGCAGCTCTTAATTTAATTGACTCCCTATTGCCTGAAAGTTGGAGAGTAAACACTTCCGTCTTCGCATGCTTTTGTGCTAATCCCACATAGACCAGCCCTACAGGCTTCCCTTCAGACGGGCTTGGACCCGCCACACCGGTCACGGAGATGCCAAAGTCACTACCAGTCCTAACTAGCAACTGTTCGGCTAAAATGACCGCTGTTTCGCTGCTAACAGCACCCGGAGCACCTTCCCCCTCCAAAATATCCATTGGCACACCGAGCAGCTTATGTTTTAACGCGTTTGAGTAAACGATAATCCCGCCTAAGAAAGTTTCTGAGCTACCTGGTACTGTCGTTATTAAATCACTGAGCAAACCTCCCGTACAGCTCTCAGCGACTGTTAACGTCTTCTTGCGGGCTGCCAGCAATTGCAAGACTACCGTTTCAATAGGGACGTCCTGATCCGCATATAGATACTCACCAAGGCGCTTCTTAATTTCGGCTTCCGTCGCTTCCAGCTTCAGCTCGCCTTCTGCTGCCGCATGGGCACGCGTTGTTAATCGTATTGTTACTTCAGCTTCTTTGGCGTAAGGAGCAATTGTCGGGTCAGTCTGTGATTGAATCAAATCTAACAACTGATGCTCCAAATTGGACTCACCTATGCCTGCAAACTTCAACATTTTCGAATACAGCGGAACTTCATTTGTCATTCGTAATTGAAGCCAAGGCATCGCATATTTGGTAAACATCGGCTTCATTTCTTTCGGAGGTCCCGGTAAAAGCACGAAATGTGCCCCCTCGAATGTGAGCGCATTTCCAACAGCCAAACCTGTCTCGTTATGTAAGGGATCGCTTCCTTCTAGCATAAGCGCTTGACGACGATTGCTTTCCACCATATGAATCCCTCTAGAAGCAAACATCTCAGAAATAGCCTCCATAGAAGGCTCGTGAAGCACCAGATTACGGCCAGTCAGTGTAGCTAATACATCCTTAGTCAGATCATCCTGCGTTGGCCCTAATCCTCCTGTACAGATCACAACATCAGCTCGAGAAGCAGCTAATCGAAGGCTGTCCAACAAGCGCTGCTCATTATCTCCAACAACCGTTTGAAAGTACATATCAATCCCTAGTGCTGCACATTCTCTAGAAATAAACTGCGCATTGGTATTCACGATTTGACCAAGCAACAGTTCTGTTCCTACCGCAATGATTTCTGCTTTCATTTATGCACCCTCCTTAAAATGAGAAAACCTCTAACGTGATCGCTCGTTATTGATCGACCGCGTTTAGAGGTAAAGTTTAATGGAACTATGACTTTTCAGAAAAGTCTATGACATGTTTATTTTTAACGAAATATTCCACACCTGAATAAACGGTAATAATTGCTGCAGCCCAACTAGCTATAACATCAAAGCGAAAATCTAGAAACGTAAATGGAAAATTATTAATCAGCAGTGCAATGATGGCTGTAATTTGAGCCGCGGTCTTCGCTTTGCCCCATTTGCTGGCCGCCATGACTGTACCCTCTAAGAGGGCAATTTGACGAAGTCCAGTCACAGCCCATTCTCTGCTAATAATGACAATAACGATCCAAGCATCAACTTTATCCATTTCTACTAATGAAACAAGTACAGCGGTAACAAGCAGCTTGTCTGCCAATGGATCCAAAAGCTTGCCCAAATTCGTAACAAGATTACGTTTCCTAGCAATGTAACCATCTAAGCTATCTGTACTCGCAGCAATAATAAAAATTAAAGCAGCAATAATTTGATTATACGTTATGCTAAACTCCTCTATCCGTATTTGAGGAAATTTTACCTTAATCAACAAAAAGAACATGATGATGGGTACTAATAAAATTCTCGCTACGGTGATGCGGTTAGCTAAGTTCATGCAATTACCTCCCCGGATAAGTCAAACTCATAGGAGTGGGTAACACGAACTTTCGCAAGTTCTCCAATGTTCAATTTGGCATTCGAAACGAATACTTCACCATCAATTTCAGGTGCGTCGAATTGGGAGCGCCCAATATATACGTCGCTTCTGCCATCGTATCTTTCAATAAGCACGTCAATTTCTTGCCCAATACGTCGACCGCCGCGAATATTTGAAATTTCACGTTGAATTTCCATAATTGCGTTAGCCCGGTATTCTTTCACATCATCAGGCACTTGATCCGGCAGTCTTGCTGCTGGCGTATCATCTTCTTTGGAGTAGGCAAACACACCAAGACGATCGAACTGAACATCACGCACGAATTGTTTTAAGTTCTCAAAATCTTGTTCAGTCTCACCTGGGAAACCAACAATAAGCGACGTACGCAAAGCAACATCTGGAATCGCTTCGCGAATTTTACGAACGAGTTCTCGCGTATCCTTTTGGCGGCCTGGTCTACGCATACGCTTAAGAATAGAATCTTCACTATGCTGCAAAGGCATATCAATGTACTTGCATACTTTAGGATTCGTTGCCATCACTTCAATCAGTTCATCACTGAAGAAGCCCGGGTATGCATAGTGCAGACGTACCCACTCAATGCCTTCAACTTCACTTACTTTGTTCAGCAAGGTAGGAAGCATGAAGCTATCATAAATATCCGTTCCATAGTTTGTGGAATCTTGGGCAATTAAGCTAATTTCCTTAACGCCTTGAGCCGCAAGGTTAGCAACTTCTGCAACGACCGATTCCATGCTTCTGCTCTTAAAAGCACCGCGCATAATTGGAATGGAGCAGAATGTACAAGCGTTATCGCAACCTTCTGCAATTTTCACATAGGCTGTATAACGAGGAGTCGTCATCAGTCTAGGAAGGTCAGCGTCATAGTTAAATACCGGATTCCCTACTAGAACCGGTTTCTTCCCTCTAAGCGCTTCGTCCACAATGTGATTAATTTTATCAAAATCACCCGTACCTACAATGCCATCGATCTCAGGCATCTCTTCCATTAACTGCTTTTTGTATCGTTGTGTTAAACAGCCTGAAACGATTAGCGCCTTGAGATTCGCTGTTTGTTTCAGTTCTGCCATATCCAAAATTGTATTTACGGATTCTTCTTTAGCTGCATCAATGAACCCGCAAGTGTTCACGATAATGACTGTAGCATCTTCCTTGTTGTCTACAAGTTGGAAACCCCGGCCATGAATTAAACCTGACATAATCTCGGAATCAACTAAATTCTTCTCGCATCCGAGAGTAACTACTTTAACCTTTTCTGTCATGAAAGAAACAACCTCCAATAGTCCTAAAAAACACTCCCTACCAGTATAATACAAGCCAATAGGGGTGTCAAAATGTAAAAACCCCCTGCATCCAGGGGGTTTTCCTTCAAGTAAGCATATATTCCTGATTATTTCATATTAACAAACTGCAAATCCAATGGAATATCTGCTTTCCGAAGCAACGCGATAACAGCCTGTAAATCGTCACGGCTCTTCCCGGTTACACGGATTTGATCCCCTTGAATTTGAGTTTTCACTTTCAATTTTGAATCACGAATCAGTATATTAATTTTCTTGGAGTTGTCTTGATCGACACCTTGTTTCATGCTGATTTTCTGTCTAACTGTAGAACCAGCTGCTGGCTCTACTTTGGAATATTCGAGATTTTTAATCGAGATTCCACGTTTGGTCATTTTTGCATGCATAATATCAAGGACGTTCTGAAGCTTAAACTCATCATCCGAAGTGACAACAAGCTGATCTTTATCTAATTTAATGCTACTTTTACTTCCTTTAAAATCAAAACGGGTCAACATCTCTTTCTCCGCTTGTTGAATCGCATTATTCAGTTCTTGCATATCCACTTTGGATACAATATCAAATGAACTCTCTGAACTCATCTACATCCCAACATCCCTTCCATCAAATTACAATAGCATTATAGCAAGAACACATAAAAAAGGAAATATCCAACCGCCAATGGCATCGAATATTTCCCATCAAACTATTTTCATTACCCGGGAAAGCGCAGGAACTGGCAAATTGCTAGCTTTTCTGCAAATTCAGTTGAACCCGCTTCGGATTCGGCGTATCGCCAACAGGTACGAGAGTGCCATTGACCATGAGCTGCAATGCACTAGCTGCACCAACATTCAAAAAAGCTGAACTTGCTAAATCAAATGTATCCGTATCACCGGAATTATACAGTTTCTGTCTTAGCAACTCCCCCTTCTCACCCTCAGGGGTAAGTGCATTAACAGCGATCCAGCAAGAACCGGTAATTTTGAATTGAATATTCAAATTTGCAGTACCTGTAATGATGTAATTATCTACACCCTTTTCAGTTGCGCTAAATTTCACCTGCACAGCAGGCGGTGTTGGGGTCGGAGCTGGTGTTGGGCTTGGCGTTGAAAGCACTGTTGCTTTACCATCCCCAGTAGCATTAACAGACGTGCTCGGCGAAGGGTTCGTCGAGTCTGTAATACGCGGCGATTGCGTTTGCGTTGGCTTCTCATCCGCTGGCGTTCCCTTATAATTCTTATATGTATAATAGTATACGATCCCGAATATGAGCAAAATAAAACAGATAAACATCAGGCTCGAAGCCCAGCGGCTCATCTTTTCTGTGTTGCGAACACTTGATCTATTCTTGCGAATCGCTTCCACAACGGGCTTCTCAATCGTTGGAGCTGGAAGCGTTGACTGATACATAATCAGAACTTCATTCGGATCAAGCCCTAATGCTTCCGCATAACTTTTAATAAAAGCCCTCACATAGAAACTTCMTGGCAGCACCTTGTAGTTTCCTTCTTCGATGGCTTCTAGATAACGCTTGCGGATCTTAGTAACTTCCTGGAGATCATCCAGTGAAATCTTTTTTTCCAGTCGAGTTTTGCGCAAAATGTAGCCTAAGTCAGACATATGGTCACCTCCC
>NZ_JBFTPF010000088.1:0-19805 GCF_056398345.1 Paenibacillus sp. 01T442 | reverse complement strand
TATTCCATCCGCTTTGTTTGCTGTGCGCGTTTTTTCTTGCTTGCAAAAAAAACAAACGGCACAGGGCTTATTCCATGCCGTTCCAGATTACAATTTTATTCTCATCCTAGTTTTTGAGCGTAACTTAATGACATTGGCCTCGCGGCAGCTCTTTTGATATTGAACTATTGTTTTCCGTTAGGTTAATGATTCGAGGAATTTATAAATTACAGGTTTGTCTGGGGCCGATAATTCGTTTGGAATTTCAGAAAAGCTAAAGAATCTTAATTCTTGCACTTCGACTCCGTCTTTTTTAAGGGTTCCTTCGAAGTCGGAACATAAATAAGCGGAAACAACATTATATACTTCATCACCATGAGGATATTTATAATACAGATCTTTTCCAGAGAAGACGCTAAACATTTCAAGGCACTTAGCTTCAAGCCCTGTTTCCTCAAAGAGTTCCCTCTTAGCAACCTCCTCAAGACTTTCTCCAGGTTCCATAGAACCACCAGGTAATCCCCACAAACCATTGTCGGTTCTACGTTGTAATAATAGTCGTTGATTATTACACAATAAAACGCAAGCACCTGTCATTATAAGTGGTCTTGACCCAACTAACTTCCTTAATTCCATTATGTAACCCAATACAAAAACACCCMTTTCCAATCTGGTCGCCCACTAAAACTAAACTATATATATACTAATTTCCATTTCCATCTTCTACAATTCCGCCTGCGGATACAATATGTGTCGGAAACGCCATTTCACGACCTCCTAACACGGTTAAATTTAATGGCGGCTTTTTATTTCATTTGATCAATTAACATCAAGATAAGACAAGGCCTGCCTTCAATTCGGCTGCCTTTTTTCTCAGGCTAATACTCCAGTCCAATTTCATTGTTGCGTTAAGAATATGATTTCGAATGAAGGAAAATACTAATCAAAAATTTAATTAGGGAGTTTTTATCATGGAAATACTTAAACCCATTCAGCTTGGTTCAACTAAATCGAATATCAGTGAAAAACTAACATCAGCAGAAATGGGTAAACTTTGGGCTACATATATGGGAAACAGCATGTCAAAATGTATATTAAGCTTTTATCTTCAACACGTTGAAGACGAAGAGATCAAGACTTTATTAGAGAATGCTTTAAAATTAAGCGTAGAGTTCATGAAAACAACGAAAGAAATTTTTAAGAAAGAAAACTTCCCAATTCCTAACGGTTTTTCAGAAGAAGACGTTAACCTTGGTGCTCCTCGTTTGTTTGAAGATGTATACTATGTTCATTACTTGAAATATGCATGTAAAGCAGGAATGAGTATTTATAACGTAGCCGTACCACTTGTTTATAGGAAAGATGTAAAGGAGTTTTTTATTTATTCTATGGAATCTACCATGGCTTTGATGGGACAAATCAAAGATATATTAATGAATAAAGGATTAATCATTAAACCACCTATTATTCCAGTTCCAGATAAAGTGGAATTTGTTCATCATGGTTTTTTAAATGGTTTTTGGGGACATGTACGTCCTTTACACGCATTAGAAATTGCTCATTTATATGATAATATTGAAAACAATGCAACAAGCAAAGCATTAATCATGGCATTTAGCCAAGTAGTAAAATCGGAAAAGATTCGAAAATTGTTTATAGAAGGTAAGGATCTGACTCATAAAAGCATTGAACAATATATGGAAAAACTACATAATGAAAATCTACCTTCACCATCATTTCTTGATCATTTGGTTACAACATCAACGTTTTCTCCATTTTCAGATAAGTTAATGTTATTTCATAAGATTGATATGTTTTCAATGAAAATTAGAGCGTTTGGAAATTCTGCGGCTGTAAACGGAAGACATGATATGGGAGTCCTCTATGCAAAGTCATTAATGCAAATCTCATCATTTGTTGAAGATGCAGCGAAAATTTTGATTGATAACGGATGGATGGAGCAACCACCCTTTGCTGTTAATAGAGATAAGTTAGCGTTTGAAAAATAATCGTTATTGGTAATTAGAAAAGAACCATCCGCGACTGGATGGTTCCTAGAATTTGATACTGGTCTGTTGTGCCGGGTATAGGTAATCGACACATCCTCGATGACAAAACTTAGGTTGTTACCATTTTAGAAGTATCCTAACTTTTTTAACGCGTTATACCAAGCCAATCATTCACAAAGGCTTTGTGAATGATTCTAATTTTGATGTCAAACAACTATTTCGCTAAACTTTACTTAGTAAAATATATATAGTGGAAATATAGTTGTTTGAAATTATTCCCGATTAATTCAAATATGTATTTCTCCATGAAAATTTGTCTTCCTTAATTTCAATATAAAAACTAGGAATATTACAACACCAAAAATAATTGAAAGTATCTCTTCAAGCATATACCTCACCTCAAACATATTGAACTAAAGTTCTCCGTTAGCTTAACCTCGTCTGATGGTATCTCTGAAGATTAACAAACACTTGTTATTCTAACTGATTTACAAAATAAGTCCCGTAAGCGCTGGTATGCTCCCATCCATATTCGTGTTTCGTGTCCGTTTCTAATTGGAATCGAACCCACGACAGACCAGTAAATGTTGGCTTGTTGTGGAAGCCTTCAAAAGAAAGCAGAACCTGTGATGGATTCTCAGGATCATTAGTTATTGAAGGACTGTAGACGGTCCAGGCAGTACCGAGCATATTAATTATCTGAAGTGTTTGGAAAACAGCTGCCTCCATAGTCATATCATCTTTTAATTTACTTACAAACGTTGCTCCTAAAAGTGATGGATCCCTCTTAGATCTTTCAAATTGTTTCGACACAATTGTGTGACCTGTTCTATTTTCAATCTGACTAATAAGGCGAACTGCTTTTTCCTCATTCTTAACGTTAAAAAATGCATTCCAGATTATCTGAAATTTCATGATTACTCCTATACTTTTCGTATATTTTCAAGCAACTATATCTACATAATAATACGCCAGTGGTTATTACTATCCTGCCCGTTCGTGGCAAAGGCAGCCGTTCGTCATGCAACGCGGCAACTCTCCCTTAAACTACCCGCTAGCGGGGTTAAGAGCAACCACGCGATAACCCCTTGCTTGTTAACTATCGTTATCGCTACGATAGCTTAAATAAAACCGTTGATAGATCAAGCTTTTTGTTAATCTAAGCTTGTCAAGAATAATTTTCAAAGGAGATTCTCATGGTTTTCTAATAAAGTGGGCTTGTCCTCTCCAACTCCACGGTTTTCTTCACTTCTAGCAAATTATAGGAGAATTCCATTCTGCTATACTAGGCTTAGCTAAGAAAACAGCGCTCAAAAACAAGGAGGAGGACAACAACTATGAAATTACATCATAAATGGAGCAAACGCTTGGCAATTATGACAATTGGAGCAACCGTTGCGATCTCAGGAGGGGTAATCAGTAGTCCAAATCCTACTCAAGCTGCTACTGCTACAATAACCGCATCGACGAAAGCTGATAGTATTATTTCTTTAGGGAAAAAATATCTAGGCACACCTTATAAATTCGGTGCTAAAGTTGGACAAACACGCAATTTCGACTGCTCGACTTTAATGAAATACATTTTCGGAAAATACGGCATTAGCCTACCGCGGACAGCTGCTCAGCAATCTAAAGTCGGTAGTTATGTTTCGAAAAAAAATTGGAAGAAAGGCGACCTGCTATTCTTCTCCGTCCCTGGCAGACCAGGCGTCGGTCATGTAGGCATTTATCTTGGAAATAACAAAATGTTAAACACTTATGGTGCTGGTGGTGTGAAAATTACTACGATTAACTCCTACTGGAATTCTCACTACATGACAGCACGACGCGTGATTAAATAGTCAAAATAATAATTTTTTATCACAGAACAGTTGACGAACTATTGATCTCTTTGAGATTAGTAGTTCGTTTATTATATGTTAATCTAATAATAATGTACCAGTGAGGACATAATAAGATCGAATTTACAAACATGAGATCGTCTACTGCCACAAATATTTTTTCATGTCTCTTTCAATTTTAAAAATGTCTAAATCGAGGCTTTATTTCTTTTACTGGACGGCAACTTTGCTAATTGAGCTCTCGTTCTTTCGTTAGTGCAATAATGTAAAAAAAACAATTTACCATCCCATTTGATCCCGTAAAGCAGTTATTTGGGCAATATAATGTCGTGCATKCCAGGAAAACCTCTGTACAGCTTCATCTAAAGTCATATCCCCGTATGCTGGACTCGTAACTAATCTTTTAAAGTCCGAAGGCTTTAATCGACTTATTTTAGTGTCACAAACCTGATGTGAAGAGCTTCCAAAAGTATTATTGCAGTTTCGATCGGTGTGTTCTTACAGTCGTCCAACTCTGCCCACAGTTCTTCCCGAAATGTCCCAGCAATAGGATGTACTTCGGTTAAACCACGTTTAAATCGAAAATATGCATTCATTTCTGCATCGGCTAAATGATGAACTACTTGTTGCGGAGTCCATCCTCCTTGACAGTAAGGCGTATTCAGTTGACCCAGACTCAAACCCTCAACCGCTTGGCGAAGCTTATCAGTCAGCCCATCAATTGATTCAATGAATTGTTTTCGTTGCTCTTCGGTAGGTTCCAGCACCATTGTGAACGATCCAATCGGATAACGCAATATATCCATCATATTTCTCTCCTACTAGTTTACCAAATTATAACATAGTAAGTTGAAGACAACTGCCCGATAGATGAGTGGATCGCACAGAAAAGAAAACAAACGATGGATCGGTTCCATCGACACGCTATCGTTCCCAAGTTAGCGTATGGATTTCAAAAACCTTAGTGCGACGTTTTTAAATTCACTCTTTTTTATTTTCATTTTTGAATCATCCTCCATAAAACATCCAGAAAGTGACACTATTAAAATTAATAGAAATGCTTGTACTAAACGTATCATTTTGTGTTCTAACACCTCTATAAATTATCTAATTGCATATACTTTTATGGTTTCTTATTAGAGATACGTGTCCATTCAGCACAATAAGCTACCCGTGGCAGTCTGTTTAGGTTTGTTTAACTATCGTTTCCCGTTAGCTTAAAAATACTCCCATAATACTACAAGAATCGTATTTACACTTCTCATAATTCTTTATTTTGTTTTTATTTATTCTGACCATAATAAATCTGTCTTTCCAGACTCTTTTTGAGCTAATATTCTACCGCTATTGGCATCTCCGATGTCTTCTATTATCAATGTGTAAGGTAGCAGTAATTTCTTCCAATCATGTTCATTGGTTAATGCCGCAGAATTACTTAAATAAGATTCAACGACTTGTTTTAGACGATAGTCTGTTATTTTTGTGTGGTCAACACCTATACCCACTTTTATTAAGTTCTTATTTTGATCACTTGCTATACCAGTGCGAATGATACCTGGTTGACTGTTTAATTCCGTAGTATTTTTTACAAATAGATGGATGATTAAAGGAAATTTATTAGTGTTATTATTGTTATGATGAGATATGGAGACAAGAACGATTGTGAAAACCACTGCTTGTATTAGGGCAATAATTAATTCCTTTTTCCAATAAGTCTTCGCCCATGGACTGAACAAACGCAGCACAAGGAAACTGCCAATAAAAAAGCTTATTATATTTAAGGTAATTCCTTGCATTGATTGCCCACCTTTACTAATGATTATTAGCATCTACTATACATACAATCAATTTTTTCCATTTATAACCTAATTATTATACGTTTCCATACACTGGAAGTTGCGCTAAACTGCCCGTTAGCACAACGAGGCTGCCGATCTATATCGGCAGCCTCGTTGTGGTTGCTTAAACCAATGGGTAATCAACTACAATAACATTTTCCAATATACCATCCAGCGATTTAACAAATTCCTGATGAACGGGATGCGGACCATATGAACGCAGCGACTCAAGGTCTTCAAACGTTACCCGCAATCCGAGAGTATAGCCCTTAATATTTTCCGTTTCTTCAGTTACGTTGATGCCTGCACTTATATCAAATATCCCGGGGATACGATCCCGAAACGTTAACAATTGATCCAGCAATTCCTGTTGCTTGATTGGCGTGACATTAGTATTGAACTTGAATACAACGAGATGTTCGTACATCGCTAAATTGCTCCTTTTTAGCTTAATGTTGTGGTGCTATAGTTTGCATTAGCGGAGTGAACGACTGCCGCCCCTCTGACCTCTTCGGTGTTTAAGATTCATGTTAAATCATATCAACTTCATTAATTTCATATCGTCAGCCATACCATAATTTTGACCCAAATTTTCGTAATAGTATGTATAGTAGCAGTACCATTCCGAAAACAATGACCGTGGAGAAGATAAAATTCATCATTGAAAAATCCATGGTTATATCATTATCAAGAAAGTCTGTTTGCATTTCGAAACGATGTGGAAATCCACCCTCATATCCTGTAATTCCTGATTTTATAAGATCCTGCTTTATAAAGGAGATAGGAAATCCAAATTGAGCATTTTTCATATCTTCGTAACTTTGTACTTTGTTGGCACACCAAAAGCAGACAATAAAACTATCCCGATACTCAATAGAATCAATACACAGGATACGAACAAGGAGATAAACAGTTTTTTAGTCATACATTCCACCTTCGCATTTACTACATTCAACTTATGAGAAGCCCACTGGCAACTCCTGGTAGTAGTTCGACATTGCACTAACGTTTCTCGCAAGCGTAGTCGCCAAAGAGTTCATCGCTTGGATAAAATTCCTAATTCTGTGTAAACTATCTTCGATAAATTATGGAGGTGTTCAAGATTGGCTGATAAAGGGAAAAATGACAATGAAAACGATTTTTATGAAGGTATGGCGGAAAAAGCTGACTTTATTCATGATCGTCTAGGTGTTGAAGGACCTATCGGGTTTAACAATACTGTCGAAGAATATATGAATGATGATGAGGAGAAGAGGTAATCTTCGCTTTATTTATMTTTCAATGCTTTGATTCAACTGAAACTTACCGTTATGCTGCCTTCCCATCCTTCGTGCCAAATGGCCGGAGACGCATAAAGTTATTCAAACTTAAAGTTTATATATCTACAGCAAAAGCCACTTCTAAATTGTAGTGGCTTTTAAGCAAACAGCTAAACGTGCTGGCTGTCGTCGTGTTGTGATTAAAACAATCGTTCCCCGTTAGTGTCGTGGAAAATGAATCTTTTCTCGGTATCTTTTGCAGGATTTACAACCCCGGAATTTTTTGCGAGCCTACTACAATAGACATAAAAATATCTACGGGATCCTCACTATCCACTGCAAACCCGAACCGTTCATACAGGCGTTTAGCCGCGCTTCCTTGAAGAACATTCAGAGTAACCCGTTTTCCTACGACATAATCTTGTTTCAGGAAATAAGTTAATACTTGGCTGCCAATTCCTTTACCTTGGAAATCAGGATGGATGTAAAAATGCTCTAATAAATACCTATCAGATATCATTTTGAAAGCAATGCACCCAATAAAGTTAGACTCTGCTTTTATGATCCATGTATGATTCGGATCAAATGAATCCCGAAAACGTTGGCGAACCCTGTCTTCATTAAATCTACCTAACCTTGTTAAATCATCATGTAGTACTATTGCCCGTAAATTTGCAATTGTCTCAACATCAGAGTATTCGGACTGGTGAAGAGTAATCCGATCCATAAAGCAAAACACCTCTTTCATTAATTCAATGAATTCTTGGGCTATATTCCCATTAGCTTAGAACCATTTCTAGACATTTTTGTTACACATGCCATATCATCAAAAAACTTTCCCTTATTTATGGTACGGTTCACCGCGCATTGAGCTATCGTATCCGTTAGCTTAATCGTTAAATGGCCACAATTCATTAACTGGAGTGTTCAAACCTTCATTTTATGTTTTTAAACGCTGCAGGTCTTGTCTAGGTGGATAACCAAACATCCGGGAATATTCCCGACTGAATTGCGAAGGACTTTCATACCCAACTCGAAATGCGACATCACCGGCATCTGCTGATTCGGTTAATAACAGGCGACGAGCTTCCTGCAGTCGCAGTTGTTTTTGAAACTGAACAGGACTCATGGCCGTTATCTCTTTGAAGTGCCTGTGAAGCGACGAGACACTCATACTCGCTTTTTCCGCTAGCTCTTCAATTCGAAACGATTTATCAAAGTTATTCGTGATATGTTCAATAACCTCATTTATTTGATGGGCAGAGCTACCCTCTATAGCAAGTTGTTCGAGCCTCCCMCCATGCTGACCTTGCAAAACCTTATACAGTATCTCTTTGGTGAACAGCGGCGCAAGTATTGGAATATCCTTTGGATTGTCAAGCAACCGAGCCAACCTTGTGACTGCATCCAATAAAGATGGCTCCATTCGGCTAACAAACATACCTCGCTTTGCATGTTCTTTCGTCCMAACCCGGATTTCAGAATCACGCAAAATCTCTAAAATTTGATTCGCCATAAATTCAAGTATAAAACCCAAATACGGAACGTCGGGAGACGCTTCGGTGATTTTAGCTATAACAGGCAAGTGAACGGAAGAAATAAGGTAATCTGCAGGATTGTACTTGAAGCAATCTTCCCCCAACCAGACCTCCTTCGCGCCTTGAACTACAATGCAAAAGGAAGGTTTGTAGACTCCATGGCGTGGTACAGATCCATTAGAGTCACGTACGAAAACTAATGATGGAATAGCAGTATTGTAAACACCTTCGTTTTTAGCGTGGCGATTGATAATTTTGGCAAGTTCATTTTGCTGCATAGTGATTATTTCAGACATTTAACCATCCTCGTTCCGTCATATTTATAGTTCGATTATAGTCGTATTCTTTTGTCACATAAATAGTTGTGAGAGAATTAGGCAAACATTTGACAAGATCATTATAACGCACCCTTTTGCATTAGGTGCATAATAAAACTGTAAAAAGCTTTCTGTTTCGCGGATACATCGAGTTGATTTACACATAATACTTAAAACAATGGAGGATTTTTATGCAAAAAGTAATTTTGAACAATGGCGTTGAGATGCCTATACTTGGCTTTGGTGTATTTCAAATTGCAGATCCAAATGAATGCGAACAAAGCGTTTATGACGCTATTGTTGCAGGCTATCGTCTTATTGATACAGCTGCTTCTTACATGAATGAAGAAGCCGTGGGCAAAGCAATCAAGCGAAGTGGTTTAGCAAGAGAGGATTTATTTATCACGACAAAGCTTTGGGTGCAGGATACGGGATATGAGCGCACTAAAGAGGCATTTGAAAAATCGCTGCAAAGATTGCAGTTAGATTACTTGGATTTGTATTTGATTCATCAGCCATATGGCGATGTGCACGGATCTTGGCGTGCTATGGAGGAGTTATATCGGGAAGGAAAGGTGCGTGCAATCGGGGTTAGTAATTTCCACGAAGACCGCCTGATCGATTTGATTATTCATAATGAAATTGTTCCTGCCGTTAATCAGGTAGAAACGCATCCTTTCAACCAGCAAATCGAAAATGCAAAATTCATGAAAGAAAACAGTGTTCAGATCGAGTCATGGGCTCCTTTTGCTGAAGGAAAAAATAACTTGTTCCAAAATGAAGTATTGGTATCCATAGCTCAAAGGTATAATAAATCTGTCGCTCAAGTGGTTTTACGTTGGCTGACACAAAGAGAAGTTGTTGTAATTCCAAAGTCTGTTCGTAAAGAAAGAATTGTTGAAAACTTCAACATCTTTGACTTTGAGTTAAGCCAGCAGGATATGGAGTCGATTGCTACGTTGGATACGAAAGAGAGCCTGTTCTTCTCCCATCGTGATCCTGCAATGGTGAAATGGATTGGTGAACGTAAACTTGATATTTAACCGGTAGAAATCATCAGCTGCAGCTACTAACTAGCTGCAGCTCCTTTGGCATTTTTAGCTACCATTTGAAGAGGTTTCGTTAGCGTAAACTGCCCTTTAGTTGAACAGGCTACCGATAGATTCGGTAGCCCATTGTCATGAAGCTATAGTTWTCCGTTCGTTTAATGGAACGGCGATTTACTTTTCTCTAAACGTCAGTGCACGAAATGCAAATTTAGGTAAGATCAACTGTCGCTTCCATCGTGAAGGTTGTTGAATCAACCTGAAAAGCCATTCTATGTTTAGCCGTTTCCAACTTTCTGGAGTCTCTTTTACTTTTCCTGCAATTACATCAAGACTACCTCCAACACCAATAGCAATCTTCGCATTTAATTTTGATTTATTATTATGAATCCATCTCTCTGCAAAAGGCGCTCCAAGTGCAACCACTAATATATCAGGCTTTAGGTTTCCAATTTCTTCAATAATCTTATCTTCTTCAGTTTGCTTAAAGAAACCATGGTGCCTACCTAATATTGAAAGGTCAGGATACTTTTTGCGAATAACCTCACAGACTTTCTCATTAGTGATAGGATCTGCACCCAAAAAATAAAATGACCATTTCTTTTGGTTACCAGAATCAAGTAACCGTAACAACGTGTCGTACCCAGTAACCCTTTCTGGAAGATTTCCGCCTCTTAAACGAGACACCATTACAATTCCAATACCGTCAGCTGTAATTAGACCTGCTTCATCAACTATTGCTCGTAACGATGTGTTTTTTTGACAAGCGATGACGATCTCTGGGTTAACCGTTATTACATGAAAGAGTTCGGATCTTTTCTCTTCAATAACATCAGTAAGAACCTCTATAGTTCGGTCTAACGTCATTTTTGGAAATTTTACTCCCATTACTGTAGCGTATTTCTCCATATTGGTTTGTCACCCTCATTAAGTTTGTTTACCACATTTTAACATGGATGTCATTACCATGGTATCCTGCCCGTTAGCTGAACGCGCCCTTTTAATCTTCTCGGGAATTGGACAATGTTTTGTCATCCGACATAATTTTATCAAGGCTCTTCAATTATTTATTGATAAATGGTTCGGTTTCGCGACCCTCTTTGTCTAAATAAAGTTTATTCTTTCCGTCATCATAGCTCCAAACAAGTTTTCCATTAATCTCAAATAGGTGGATGTTTTTGAAATTTTCGTCGGAAAGATAAGTTTTATAACCTACTTTGCTTTCAATTAGATTAATAATTTCTTGGTATCTTACTGATAGTTGTTCACGATAAATTTCTCCAGATTCGCGAAAAATCACAGCAAACTGGGTTCCATTGCTATCTTGAGCTACAGAAATAAAGGGGCTTTTAAAATACGGCATTGCAACTACTTCCGTTAATTTTAGTGACTCTAGTTTTTTTTGATATCCTTCGTGCACATACAACGTATCTCCGGCGACAACATCTCCACTATTATTACTCTGGATTTTTTGATTACTGCAACCATTCAGAGTTAAGTTGATTAAACTCAAGACCACCAGTAGCATGAGTACCCCACCTTTAAATGGTTTTTTCATCGTCATTCACTCCTTTTTTACTTAGAAGAAAAACTTCTTTTTTGTTTCAATTCAACTAATCTGCCCTTTAGTTTAATAGAAAAAGGGAGCAACTGTCGCGGCGTTCTGCTCCCTAATTTTGATAGAACTAACATTATCTAACGTTTATTAACGGTTTCCATAGAGGATTAAGTTAATTGATAAGAAATAGCTGTTAAGATACAATGGCAGACAAAAAGAAAACCACTCTACGATGGTGTCGCAAGGTGGTTGAAATCAGCCAATAAGGTCGTATAACTTGTTTAATCGATTGTGAAATTCCTCTAGCTCGCCTGATGTAAACTCATATTGAAATTCATCCTTATCTGTTAATACTAAATTCTTGCTAGAAATATGACCAGACCAAATAGTTCCTTCCATCCAATCAGTCCAATTTAAATAATTTGACTGATATCCTACAAAAGTAATAGTTATTTGTTCGTCTTCTTGTACGGCTGTGAATGGATGTGAACTATTTGATATATTAGGTACTGAAGTAATTATCTCCGTTACCTCTCTGACTAATTCAGATATAGCTAGCGTACCTTCTAATACTCCATTTTGTTTAATAAATTCGATCGAATATATCTTTTCGGGAAGGAAAAGCATATATAACTTATAATCCTTCATGCATGCAACCTCCTCAGTCTGGTCTAGTTTGGTAACCCTTTAACCCAATTTATGATTTTCCCTAAGATGCCTGCTGCTGCTGCTGTACCTTCTCCAGCGGCTGCAACTGCTCGGAAACATTCGTCATCTTCCAAATTTTCATGATAATCTCCTTCTAACTGCGATATGGGTTGGAGTATCTTCTCCCATTAGCGTATCACATAACAACATTATTGGGGACGTAATTTGAACTGACTAATTACCGTGCTAAACTGCCCGTTAGCGAAATAGGCTGCCGCGATTTATTTATGCGTCAACCTGGTTTAGATGCTTATTGAACAAACGTTCTGTGTTAGCGGAACTCATCAAGTGCTACATTACATTCTTGTTAAAAAAATATGATCAGTTACTAATCTTCGTGGCAATGATTAACCCAGTAGACCAATTTAGTTTTGTAATTATTAAATCCAATCGATTTTCCAAACTTCTTACTAATTCCTCCATTTTGGGATCATCATCATCTTCATCTACTGGAAGCAAATCGTCTATTACATATAGCCCGCCTATATTTAATAATTCTAAGGTTTCATTTAAATATGTATATTTACCTGGATATGTATCAGCGAAAATGATATCAAACCTTTGATCGTATGTTTTCGTTATATACTCACCAGCGTCGCCTAAATAGAATTGCACTCTTTCATCCACACTTAGGTATTTCTTTGCTATGTCTTGCAATTTTTCATCGAATTCGACCGTTATAAGAGAGGATTTAGAATCCATACCAGCAAGAATATAAGCTGTAGAGCTACCAACCCCTGTACCTAATTCAAGAAATCGTCCGTTTCTTTTGGATGCTGCTAAAGTCATTAATAGTGAACCAGTATGACTATCACATGAAAGATTAAATCCAATATCATTTGCCTCGATTAATATTTGGGTAACGACGCTATTTTCAAGATTGTTTTCCATGAACTTAGTTTTTATCATATACTTCCCCTTTTACTTATGGTTAGGTTGTTTACTACCATAACATATTTTTATTCAACAGAAATACCTACTCTACCATCGTAGAAGTTGCATACTAAGTGTCAGTTTTCATTAATGAAAAAGGAGTTGCTGCAAATCATCTCCCTTGTACCGTTACTTTAATAAATCAAATGAGGTGTTGCCGCTAAGCAAGCACCTCCTCTATAGTTTTCTTGTTAGCGTTCCCTCGAACTACCCAGTAATGTATGGTTGTTGTATTCCTCTTTCGGGCATTCAAAAAGCAGGTATTCACACCATCACTCCATTCATGCACCCGCTGCATTAATCGGTTTGCGAAACAAGGAACGGTAGGTCTCGCTGTTGTGCCATAAATACTCATGCTTACCCTGATCTTCCACTTCTCCATTATTAATCAGAATGATATGGTCCGATCCAATGATCGAAGAGAGCCGGTGTGCGATGATAATCATTGTCCTATCGCCGGCTAGCTGATCAATCATGGAATGAATTTCTTTCTCCGACTCATGATCCAACTGCGATGTTGCTTCGTCAAAAACAATGATCGGCGCACCACTTAGAATGACGCGAGCCATTGCAAGCCTTTGCTTCTGACCGCCGGAAAGTTTAACCCCCTTCTCGCCAATCAAGGTTGAGTACCTATCCGGTAGCTTGCTGATAAACTCATCCATATAAGCTTTCCTGCATGCTGCCATCACTTCATCGTTACTTGCCGAAGGATTAGCCAATCGAACGTTATCGAGAATGGACATATTGAATACGGCAGGATCCTGCATGACGGCGCCGATTGCACGGTGAAGCTCTACCGGTCGGATGAGCCGTGTATCCGTATCATCAACAACAATTCGTCCTGACTCTTGCTCATATAGGCCTAACAGTAGCTTAATCAGTGTACTTTTTCCAGAACCACTTCTTCCGATGATGGCCACCTTTTTACCTGCAGGAATATGGAAGGACACCTGCTTAACCGCCGTTTCGTTCGCTTCTTCGTATGTAAAGCTAACCTTCTCAAACGACACGCTTCCATTCTCCAATTTAAAGGGAAGCGTACTCGTTATTTCTTCATCCTGCCCTCTACAAACATCACTCACTCTCTCCAAAGAAGGGATATCGCTGGCGAATTGCATATCAAGATCATTGATTTTCGCCATTTCCGTGAAAAACTGCTCATAATATTTCATGAATACGAGCAGTGTCCCGATCGACATTTCACCGTAGATAATGAGCAGTCCTCCAACAAAATACAAATTCATCCGTGTAATAAAAAAATCTTTGATAGCTTGGAATGTCCGATTACCATACCAAAATAGATGCTTTCTGAAGAATGCTTCGCTTAGTTGATGCCAATATTCAGTGAATGTAAGTGAGCTTCTCTTTTCTAACCCACCTGCTTTAATCTCCTGCCATCCTCGAAGTGAATGTTGCAACCAACCTTGATATTTCCCGTCTACTTCCCGATAGTTTTCTGCTGCTATTTTGGCTCCCTTGCCTAACCAGCGCGTCATCCAAAAGGAAAGAGGTACCATCAGCATGCCGAATAAAGCAAGCTTCCAATTAAAAGTAAACATCATGAAGCCGCTTACCAGAACAAAAAGCATACTATAGCTGTATTCTAAGAGGTAAAGCTTAGCAAACCGATCCACAGCTTCAACATCACCATCAATCCGATTTTTCAAATCTCCGGCATTCATCTTTTCGTATCGGCTAAGCGGTATGCGGGAGTAATATTTCCATATGGTACTGCGCAAAGTAAACGATAATTTATTCGTCAGCGCATTCCCACTCTTGGCATAGAGAGCCATAATGAAGCTTTCAATTACATAGATACCTATATACCCAAGACAAACATAGAGTAATAATTGCGATTTCTGAGCTACCATTACATCGTCGATCAATACCTTGAAGAGAAGTGGAGAGGTTAGCCCCAACAAAATCAACCCTATTTTGAGCGTAAGTAGTAGGAGAAGGAGGGATTTATGTGGTTTCAGCTCACGTGCAAAGGCCTTTAACCACTTCCGCCGGTGGCTTACTACATACAACTTCATATCGAAGCGACCTCCCTATGCTCTGAATATTGCTCCTCGAATAGTTTCCTATATGTACTGCTGGAATTAAGTAATTCCGTATGATGTCCAAACGCGACTATCCGTCCTTCTTCGAGAACAGCCACCCGGTCTGCATCCAAAATGGTCGAAAGTCTATGGGCAATGATCATTGTCGTTACCTGCCCGCCATTTTCTCTCCAGCCCTGTCTAACAGCTGCTTCCGCCTCTCCATCCAACGCTGACGTCGCTTCGTCAAACACGAGTATGCCCGGCTTTTTTATGAACGTTCTTGCGATGGCGATTCTTTGTTTTTGCCCACCAGACATCTGAATACCTGAACCTCCAACTATCGTGTCGAAGCCACGGGGCAAACTTCTAATAAAAGAGGAAATAGCAGCACGGTCACAAGCCGCCCAAAGTGCAGCATCACTAACCGACTTGCTTCCCCATCGCAAGTTATCGCGGATCGTACCTTCGAAAAGCGTAGGTTCCTGCAACGAAACACCAATTTGCTGACGTAAYGAATACAGGCTGCACGCATCAATCGGCGTACCATCAACAAGAATGCGACCTTCCGCTGGCTCGTAAAACCGTAACAGCAAAGAAACCAACGTGCTTTTCCCCGAGCCGCTTCTCCCAACGACAGCTATCGTTTCGCCACCTTTTATCCGAAAGCTAACGCCATCCAAAACAGGTGTATCCGAATGATATTGAAAAGTTACCTGTTGAAACTCGATAGCACCCTMCGTTATAAACAGTGGTTTGCCGCTGCTTCTACGTATGTCTTCTTCCTCTTCGGCCAATAAGTGGAACATCCGCTCAAGTGAGATTTTATTTTGTTGCAGCCGTCCATTAGCACCACTCATGTTTTTCAACAGTCCGTTGGCCCGAGAGAAATACTCGATCATAGCGATAAACCCGCCAACTGTAAGTTGTCCATGAACAATGAGCAGGCTAGCAGCCGTATACAGTGCCAAATCGGAGCACAATGTAATCAAACTAACAGCTCGCTCGGATACATATTGAACGCGACTAATGCTGTTATTGGATCGGATGAATTCAATTACTAGATGAACAAACTGCCTAGACGTATAATTTTGAGCAGCTAAAAGTCGAATGTCTCGCATGCCGGATAGCATCTCTACACACCAACTCATAAGCTTACCGTAATTAGAACGCTGGGTGTTCATCCCCATTTTCATTTTCTTACTGAAGAGTAACGTGGTGACTACAACGACAGGTATCACGATCACCATCATCAGTCCGATATAGATGTTGATATAGAATACGAAAATAATTGCAGTCAATAGACGGAGTACATTAGCCGACAGGTAAAAGATATTCCAATGAATCAATTCCATGACTTGACTAGCATCTCGATTAATAATCGTCATCAAATCTCCCGTCTGGCTTCCATGGTAGAAGGGAGCTTTCAGGGATAACATTTTGTCATATAGCTTTTTTCGGATATCAAAAGAGAACCGGGTAACCAAGTACGACCAGACACTGTTCAAGGTTAGATGAAGACCTTGTTCGCCAAGATAAATCATCCCGTAACCGATAACGATAACCTTTAGAAAAGCCAAATTGCGGTGATAGAACACTTCATCGACTAGCAAACCGAATATATATGGATAAAGCATACCGATTACAGAAGTTACCAGTACACAGATAAACAAATTCAGAAAGCTCCATTTATATGTCCGAATAATCGGCCACAATGCCTTTAGATATATCCAAACATGCGGTTGCTTCATTGTCTGACCTCTCCCGAATAAAACAATCGATCTTTAACCTTTTGTTTCCCAACTGGCAGTTCTACATGTACATTTCTTTCATTAGAAGCTAGCTCCAGTTGATCTTTCAACCACTCTTCATGACTCACGACAATCCTAACCGTACGGCTACTGTCCGCCTCGGTTTTAATACTTGTTATTATACCTTCATAGCGATCCCCGCTTTCTTGTACAAACCAGGTTACTCGATCGCCGATGTTTACTTCTGTCTGTTTGTCAGGGATGGGTACAACTATATCAACTTGACTTTCTACAATCGAGATCATTCCCTTTGCCGAAATATATTGACTGACAGAAACGCTATTCACAAGATAAATAAGACCACAGACGAGAAAACCAATAATAAGAATTGCAGCTATTGGCGATTTAATAAAAACAGTAAAATACAGATGCCAAAACCTCCTTGTCATCCTCTCTCCTTCACATCCCTTTACAAAATAATATAAAAATGTACCTTTTTTTCTAATATCTACAATAAATAAAAAGCTGCCTGTTGGTTGAATTAATATTGATAAATGATCCTCAATAGCAGAAAAACGGAGTATTAATAAGCAGTTCAATGTTTCAGCAACCACATTTATGGTACGTGCAGCTTGTATCCATTATGCTTTTCTGCCTGATACTTCAATGACAACGGCAGCCGATTCGTGTGCCAGCTACCGTCATGTAGTGATTGAGCTATAATTCCTCGCGGAAGTCCCCAATAACCATTGTCTGAACGACGATATAATAATATATGATGTTTTTCATTAAAGACAAAAGCCCCTGCTATCACCATAATTATTTTCGTTTGACCAACTAGTCGCCGTAAATCTTGAATGTAATCTGCCATTGTTACCCCTCAATTCATAGACTAAGTGACCTAATTATATGCTTCTTATTTTTGGTTATAAATGGAATTTTATGACTTAAATATGGAGTTTTGTAATTCAGTAAATCTGCCAGTAACTTCAGCAAAAATAGGGATCGTCTGACTACGCGGCAGCAGACGATCCCTCTATTTAAGTAACGTTCCTCTATAGCTTAATCCGTTATTTACTACTTCGTACTACTTCTCCAAATAATTTTGGTTTATTAATTTCAAACTGTTGAATTAAAACTTCGCCAAAGATGCTAATTGTTTGTTCCCATGGATGCCCTAAATATCCCCATTTGAAATCTTTATTAATAAATAGATAATAATCACCATCTGGGTAAAAGGAAATAGTACTCGGTGGACCCAAATGGGGATTATATTGAAACGATTCGTGTTGCCAGTCTAAGGCATAAAGATATTCATCAGGTTCAGTTACTAATTTAAGGCATGCAACGCAATTTCTCTCTAAATCGTCTATGTCGTCATCCGTATAACTAGTCAATTTATAAGTAATATATGGCGATGGTAAACTAAAGGAAGGCCAATCGCTACTATGAACACTTGGTTTAAAATTGAAATGTTTATAAAATTTATCCCATACTAGCCGATAAAGTTCATTTGATAAAGGAACCCAATTGTCCATTAGTACACCTCGGATATACTCGTCATTTAAATCCCAGATCAATACTAACATAATTTGTGCAACTTTAATGGGTCTATTTTCCACTCTTCTGCCCGTTTTTTAAGAAAAGGCAGCCGATCCAATTGTATCAGCCGCCTACTCTTCTTGTTATTGAACTCTCATTATCCGTTAGTGCAATATAGTACAACATGAGCATGATGAGAAACACATGCGTAGCGTTTGGGGTAACAAGTTATTTTTTCTTAACCGGAATCCAAATCTCCCCAGACACATACCCTGCCGTTCCATAATACATTTCAAAGGTAGGGCCTTCAACCTGTTCGTATTCCGATGTCGGAAACCATTCGGAATAAATCCTTCCCCATAACTTAATTAAATCACATTGCGGTTCTGGGAAAATCGCCCACGTTAGTGCCGGGACAGAAAGTTTTGTAAATCTCTCCGGAATTTCAAGTCCTCTTGGTAAGAAATAGCTCACCATGTATTTAAAAGATGTTCCAGTATGATCATATAAGGCAGCGTGCAAGATGGTGTTACTAAAACGTCCCAATAATCCATTCATCCCTTCAACACTTCCATCTACATCACATTGTTGACGGAACTGAGCAACTTCAGCATATACTTTTTGGGGATCAGAATTGACCATACCATATGCTCCAAACATCTCAAAAGGACCTTTTTGTTCGATGCGGTAATTCATTTCGACATCTCCTTTTATTAAAATATGGAAGGACATTCGAGGATAGGCTTTTAGAGTAACACCTTTATCGCGCGCAGATATTGGCATTATCCCATGAAGATTCTTGAACGCCCGTGCAAACGCTTCTGGCGAATCATATCCATATTTCAAAGCTACATTAATAACCTTTGCATCTGTTGTCTGTAGTTCAAATGCTGCCAATGTCAACCGCCTACGTCGAATGTACTCAGATAACGATACCCCAGTAATAAAAGGAAACATTCGTTGAAAATGATAAGTAGAGCAACAGGCTCTCTGCGCTATTTCATCATATGAGATATTGTCCGCTAGGTTTGTTTCAATATATTCCATGGCGCTTTTCATCCTATCCAACCAATCCATCGTTTTCCCTCCCTTCAAGATAAATTTTATCTCAGTTCAAAAGTGAATACCGTGCATTTTCTGCACCAAAATATCAGGATATCGATGATAACTATAATTCTCCTCTTATTCCGAATAACACTTTAGCAATACTGTCCCCTCAGCGTGGAAACAGCAGCCGAAAGTACTGGCTGCCGTTGTGTTGTGCTTGAACTATAGGTTGCAATAGGTAAGCCTTTGATGTGATCTCCAGCTTTTCCCCTGCGCCACACCGGACGTGCCAGTTTCCCGGCATCCGGCGTTCCCTCTAACTGACTTTACTAGATCATAAGATTGGAATAGGTAAGACTTTGAAATAATCTCCGTCTTTTCCCCTCCGCCACAC
>NZ_JBFTPF010000087.1:0-20003 GCF_056398345.1 Paenibacillus sp. 01T442 | reverse complement strand
GCTTACAGCCCCCTGTTCCCATTGAACCCCTCTGGTTTTAGGCCGGAAATACGCTCTTTTGTTTCCTGAACACTCCATAGTAACTGGCAATGTGATTTGAGGATATTGAAATATTGCTTGATAATTCAGATGAATTGGGTGTTGGACAAATCCTACTATACTAAGCATCCAATCATTTATTGGCAATGCCGGATATGGGAAATGATTGCGAATATAAAACTTGTTTTCTGGGGTAACCCAGCTTGAAAGAGCTAACATTGGAAATTCCTGATTCTCAGGTATAGTAGAGCGAGAAATCCTAGCAGGGTCATACAAATTCATATAAGGCTCCTTTCCAAATCATGGCTTCCCTATTTTATGAAATTCTGACTCCATTCATTCTTGGTGTCACATCAACATCATTCTTCCACTTAGTGCTTGACTACATGTCAAAAAGCCTCGGCGTGTGAAGGCCCAGGCTTTGATCATGATTCTGTTTGTTTGCGCAGTAACTCGTTGCAATTTTAGTTTGTGCTCATGGTTCAACCACGGACCCTACAAAAAGCCATGCCCCGGTCTGGCGGTCTTCAATCGCGAAGAAAAACGGCCGGTTTATCGTCATCTGGAACGGTCCATCGATTGGTGCGGAAGCCCCTGCCATCTGTACCGAAGTGACCGCTGCAGCCTCTGTTCCTTTTTCATTGACCTCGATGAACGTTTTGTGTGTTATCGCACTGATGAAAAGGTTGGGTGGAACAGGTGCCATGCCCGAAAAATCTGCATGAACTTCGTCAAAAGGCAGCGTCATGCCCATAGCCATGAGAGGTTCTTTAAGCTTTTCACTATAGTCGATCTTCAGACGGGGAAGCTTGATTTCACCTCGGCTCGACTGGAATGACTTGTACCAGCGCTCGGGATCTGCCCAAAGCTTATCGTGAAGAGCATCAAGTGAAGACGATTCATCTGGAAGAATGATCAGCATATCCATCTGCCCCTGTCCGTACGGCAAACGAATGGCTTGAAATCCCTCTTCCTGCAAATATTCGTAGGTGCCTGATTGCGACATCATCTGCACTTGTTTGGTGGATCCATCAGGCAGTTTGAAGCTTTCTTCTTTCGTGCCAGAAAGTTGGAATTCCTTTTTCCACCCTCCATTGAAATAGACCGCATTCATCAGGATCAAAACTTCCTTGGGATTGATGGAGTCAATTATCTGCGGAATTTTCCCGTTGGTATTCTTATTTACCCAGTCATTGATGGTGTCAGGCGCTTTGGGACTGTTGAAATCGAGTTCAGCTACTTTGGCGTCATAAAAGTTTTGAAGGGTCTTCATGAAATCAATGTGAAACGCTGCTCCCTTTCGTGACCAAAGTGAGTTGGCAATGTTCACTTTAACGCCGCTGCCCGAGTGCTGCAGAAGGTTGATGAGCATCTCGTTCCCCCGATTTATTTCATCCAAGGACATGCCTTGCCAGCCTAACGTTTTGGCCATTGAGGCTTGCGTTTCCMCCTTACTTCCGTTGTAAGACATGGCAAGCGCCAAAGAAATGCTGGTGGGCGAAATGAAAATGTTTTTCTTCTTGTCCTGTTCTGTTCGAACCAGTTGCCGATGGAGCTGCATGCCGAACTCGTTGCTTGCTTTAATGATTCGCCCATCAACTTTGTCCGCTGTAACTTGTCGTTTCTCCAATGACATCGAATTTTCAGCAGGATTACCACATGCATTCCCAATCAGTATCAGCAGCAAGCCAGTCGCAAGAAGCTTACTATTCCTAAAATTATTTTTCATTCTGGTCCCCCCTGTCATTCCTATATGTTATAGACGAGGGAACTTTACATAATGTTCCATAATCAACTTGGAATTAAATGCGAATCGTTAAGCTAAGAGGAGGAAGCAATTATGCAAGATCAGCAAATAATTCTCGGTTTAGCGCTTGTCAAAACGTATGCGCCACAGCGAAACGAACCAAATGGTAGAACGCTACATGCAAACATTCCGTTTCCGACCAACGATGGAATTTATCGAATATACTTGGGACAAATCGGTTTTCGTTTCGTGGTCTGAGCTTTTAAAGGAAATTCCACTACGTGTTAAAGAAAAAATAAACCCAACCTCTCATGTTTTTGCGAAAAGTTAAGCGCAGTACGCTGCACATCGTCCCAATTCCAGCTGCTGTCCGGCTCAGGCAGATTGGCTTCCCTGAAATGAGCYTTGTTGTAACACAAAATAATTGGTGAAAACGTGAATGGCTGCACATACAGGTTACCAACGTTTGTGAACGGTCTCATTAGCCTTCCAACGTAAGGGTCGGGTAATACCCAAACTTCAAAGTCAACTTCTCGCATAACCCTGCTCCAACTACGCGAGTGTCGACACGTGGCACTTTTTCAATCATTTCTTGTGCGAGTAATTGATTCAACCCTTAGCGGATCGAGTTTTTACTGAGACTATACTGCTCCGCAAGCATTAATTCGGATGGCAAGTACTCACCGGGCTGCAGTTTTCCCGTTACGATGTTATGGCTCAGAGATGCGACCATCTCCTCCAATCGTGTTCGAAAAGTGGATCGACTAGATTTACCAATCATGAAACTTTGAACCTCCGGGTTGTTCTTTATTGGTATGTATCTGGGTTATATTATCGTAAAATCAGTTAGTTAAACTATAATTTCCTAACTCTTGTTATGGCATAGAACAGTACGTAACTAATGATTAAAACCATAAACATGAACTTACAGAAAAAGAAAATATGATAAAGCTTACTTCTATCCGTTAACATGATAACTAATTCATTCAAGATATAACCTGGTCGCATGATAACGTCCCAACTATTCCATCGAACGAACCGGCCAATGTAGATTCCAARACTACTTAGTAAGAGAACGAAAATTACAAAAATCCAGCTAGAAATAACCCCAAATGTTATTCTCACCAAATTCTGCACGGAAAACAGCGAAACTGATCCCAATAAAAGCCCTAGTATAGCGATCGTAAATATACTAAATAAATGCTGCCAAAACACGACATCTGCCCAAAATCGCTTAGTAGGGTCAAAGCTGTACCGCGCGAATACATGAAGTAAATCCGTCACAAGATAAGGTGCATTGGGAAAGAAGAAAAACCATGAAGCTCCCACGAATAGGAATAATACTGCACGCATTTTCTTACGGGTATAACAAAATAGTAAATCTAGAATTACGGCAATTCCTACTGGTACCCATGCAAGAAATGTATCCCAAAAGATAAATAAATAGAGTCTATTTCCAGACGGAGATTGGATGTTATAGACACTGATTAAACTAATTAACGTAGCAACACACAGGACGATAATGAGATAAATTTTTCCTGGGTAGTTTAGGGAATTTAGTTTTTCCAAGATTGTCCTCCTGAGTAAAATAAAAAGGCAGGAAGATTTACTTCGCTAGCCTTAATTTTTGTATAAAATAACACTACCAGATTATGGATTTAATTCAAAGCATGAACTTTTGCAAGTTTCCCGTTCTACTTGTTCTACCTTGATTACATTACAAAAAGAGCTACCCCGCGGCAGCCCTTAATTGATAAAATTTTCAATTTATATTCCCATCCTTTATCTCTATCCTGTTACCCTCTGGATCAATAATGACGCCAATGATCCCCCAATCAAATCTTTTTACATCAACATCCACACCTCTTTGCTTAAGTTCAAACACRGTTTGGTCAAAATCATAAACATCAATTCTTAAACATACGGAACTTTGCGCTCTTGTTTTTTCACTCTGCGATGCTACTCCCTTTCCTTCGATTAATAAGTAACTATTCCCAAAATCTAAAAATGACAAATCATCTTTTTGCAATCGTAATGTTAATCCAATTTGGTTTACATAATAGTCCACTGCTTTCTCATAATTCTCTGTAAACAAAATAATTCCCGATTCTTTTATTTTCATAGACTGTTCCTCCTTTAAAATAGGGTTGTTCACAATTATTATACTTACTATACGTTTATGGTTATAAAGTAGCAAGTAAATTCTGGAAATTAAAAATGTAGACCCTTAGCAATTAACTGAGAGTCTACATTTTTTTATTTATTTCCCACTCCAATGATAGATGAGTTGCACAACGCCAGATGAAAACGTTTTTGTATGCACTAGTTGTAAATTCAACCTCTGTTTAATATCAACGAATAACGGCTTACCTTCTCCCAGAATAACGGGATGAACAGACAATCTAAACTCGTCAACAAGTCCTAAATGGATAAAAGTTGTAATAAGACTTGCTCCGCCATATAGCCAAATATCTTTGCCAGGCTTATTCTTTAATGTCGTTACTTCTTCAAAAATATTATCATTGATGTAGATGGCTTTATGATCAGTACCTTTTTGTGTCTTGGAAAACACATATTTATATTTACTATGAACTAAGCTCCACAATTCTTTATCAGCATCCGCATGATCTAACTCTGGTGTATATTGTCCCCATAAATCATAGCTTTTCCGGCCATACAAGATGGTATCAATTTGGTTTAGGAAATCGACAAACCCCATTTCAGGATCCATCACGCACCAATCAACTTCTCCATTTTTCCCTTCGATATACCCATCTAACGTTACTGCCAAATCTAAAATTATTTTCCGTTTCAAGAGTAGTTGCTCCTTTCGTCGATCTACAACAAATATAAACCTTGAATATGTCACCTTATGTCATAATAAAAAAGCCACGTTATCCGCGGCTTTGATTGAGATACTGTTATTCCGAAAAATCGTTAAGCTTTCTTTATGCTGTAAAAACCAAAACGTTCAATTTCCTCAAGAGCTTTACGACCAAATGACTCGACTAGCTCATCGGCTCGGATTTTGGTTCCACCCAGTGTTATCCCGTCCCAGCGTACAATTCGACCGTCTTTAACCAAAAAATAATCATCCATAGTAGTACCTCCAGAATTAATATTTTGGGATTTGCTGTATGCTTAGATATGTAGAGCAAGAAGTTGCCTATCCATATTTTAGCACAAATTCATAAGGAATCATAAATAACATTCAGGGAGCAAGAAACTCTGCGTTTACGATTAGTATCCAATAAGAAAAGAGCTGCCACCCGGCAGCCCTTTAGCAATGTAGCATCATTTTTTCAATAAAAAGTTTCGCTCAAAGGCGACGCCACAAGAACACCGCTCTGTACCGAATAATAGATGATAAGAATGAGGGAACTCCCGATTTACGCGTTGTACTTCGCGGGCGAATTCAACTTGATCTTTCGGCACTCTGCGCAGAGAGTCAGCTTTAGCTTGCGTATCCACATGCGCTCCAGGTGGAACGAATCGATTAGGCGCAATTTTTACTCCGCCGGTAACTACGGAATCCATAGATATCACTGAGCCATGCCCTATAGAGGCATTAAATATGATAGATTTGAATCCTACGAATACCTTTTCCCCAATATAACAAGGACCATGAATGAGTGCCCCATGAGCAATGGAGACGCTGTTTGCGATATAGATCGAATACTTTTTGTTATCGACCAAGATATATTCGTGAGCCAGTCCGTGCAGGACGACTCCATCTTGAATATTCGTATTTTCCCCGATAAAAAAAGGCGTACCTTCATCTGCACGCAACGTGGCATTTGGTGCGATATAGACATTTTTACTAAGTGTTACATCGCCAACAACACTAGAATACTGGCTGATAAAAGCCGTGTTATTAATGATCGGGAAACGTTGTTCGGGGGTGAAGGTCGTAATTGGATTCGGACTGATTAAGCGAGCAAATAAGTTAACGGGTCCTCGAGGTAAATCGCCGGTAGATTTCTTAATTTTAATCTTATTCATGAATACAGGTTTCCAAAGATTTTTGACCTTAGTCATATGCTCACTCCTAGGAGATATCCGTGTCTTACATTACACTATTCAGGATATAGGCGAACGTCACAGTTCCGTACAATTACATTACAAAAAACCCCTTAATGCCGGGTCACATGCAGCCGGTTCATTA
Source organism: Paenibacillus sp. 01T442 (assembly GCF_056398345.1). Taxonomy (NCBI): domain Bacteria; kingdom Bacillati; phylum Bacillota; class Bacilli; order Caryophanales; family Paenibacillaceae; genus Paenibacillus; species Paenibacillus sp. 01T442. The sequence continues at coordinate 14,052 of NZ_JBFTPF010000087.1, read as the reverse complement.
AGKGATTTTTGAATAAATGGCGTATGTAGCAATCTTACTTACATATACCTATCTTTTAATTTTCCGAGTACCTGATTAGCCATAATTTTATAGCCTCCTGCATTCGGATGCAGCTGGTCTGGAAGGTGGTCGACAAAAGCTTCTCCCATGATTTCCAAGCCGTCTACATACGTAAGGTTTGAGTCCCCATAAGAAGTTAGGATATTCACCGCTTCTTGGATCTCCTTCCTCATGGTAACCAAGTTCATCCCTACTACGTTCTCGTCCGTTTCCCTGTGAGGACAATAAATAGGCGAAAATAAATAGATAGGCGTATAGGGATGCTTTTCCCGAATGATCGACACCATGCCAAAGATCGCAGAACGAAAGGTCCGGATATTTAAACTATGGCCACCCATCACATTAATGCCAAGACACAAGGAAATGACGTCAGCTGGAAGGTCACGAATGACGCGAGCAACCATGGGTTCCAAATGACATTGTCCAGCGAATCCCAAACATGTCAGATCCCAACTTCTATGGCGTGCAACGATTGCCGGCCACGTATGAGCTGGACTTTCAGCAGTGGTGCATTGTGTGATGGAGCTCCCGTATGTAACCCACCTTGATTGATTGCTTGGCGCGAGCACAGCCGTTGCCCCCACATCAACCTTGAGAGATTTCACAGTGACGACAGCATATTGCGGAAAATATAAGTCAACTCGCTTCATACTGTCTGGTAAGTTTGAAAATAAACAGAGGTCATCACCAGCAAGGAGAGTCTTGGTTCCGATGTATTCATCTTCAATTACAATGTCAAATTGTCTATCTTGATCCTCAGATGCGACGTGTAGACCCACTGTCCTGGAGTCGGTTAGAAAAGCAAGTCTTACACCCGCTGCTTCACCTGCTTTCTCCACTAATTTAGATGCATATAAGCGGAGCTGGTCGTGAGGTAAACGCCAAGGTTGAAGTCCGTTTTCATTCGTTTCAATGGAAACGGCACCCCGAAACCAAGCGTTATTGATTTCAATGGTTTGCATGTTCATTTCACCTTTCAATCTATACGAGAACTGGAATCACGGGCTTATCTTGCAAAATATCACTGGAAGCATGCATCCAAGCTACTAATTCAGAGGCAAGCCGTTTAATGTGCTCAGCATACTCAGGCTCTGCGGACAAGTCATGCGTTTCCCATGGATCGTCTTGTAGATCGAACAACTGGATTCGTTCCGTCCCTGTGTTAGTAATTGGCGAGCGATAATATCGGATCAACTTCCATCGACCATCCGTTACCATTCGCTGCAAATCTCGATAAACGGAGCCTACGATTCCGCGATCACCAACGCTTTCTCCTGAGAAGATGGGATGCAGTGATATGCCTTCGGTTTCCTCAGGCAAGTCGACCTCACATAGCCCGGCAACTGTTGGGAATATATCGATATTACTGGCCAGCGCATGCACCTGGTTGCCTTGCGGCACACCCGGGCCTCGGAAAATAAGCGGGATGCGCACGCTATGTTCGTAAAGGTTCTGCTTGCCCATCAGTCCGTGTTGCCCGACTGCCAAGCCATGATCCGCAGTATAGACGATGAGCGTATTGTCATAGATGCCCTTAGCCTTCAGCGCTTCAATGACCCTACCAATTTGCGCATCCATGTGGCTTATCATCGCGTAATAATCGGCCATATGCTGCCGAATTTCGTCCTCGTCCCTCGGCCACCCCGCAAGTTTTTCGTCCCGCACGACCATATCCCCTGTATCGAATGGATGTTCTCGCATAAAGTTCGGAGGCAGCGTTATATCAGACTTGTCGTACATACTTGCATACGGCTCAGGCGCGGTTCGCGGATCATGCGGTGCTGTATAAGCGACATACAGGAAAAATGGCTGCTTTTCCTCATAATCCTCGATAAAGTTGACGGCTGCGTTGGTAAACAACTCAGTTGAGAACGTATGTTCCATATATTCCTGTTCCTTCGGATACATCCCAGACGGGTCATAATCAAACACAGGAACATGGGTATGATCGCTCATCCCGTGAAAATGCAGCTTATCTCCCCCTTCGAAACTCCGGGCGAGGCTTGCCTTGTCGTTGTGCCATTTGCCGACCGCATGTGTACGATACCCAGCATCGCGCATTGTCTGCGGCATGAGCCGAACATCCGAGCGAATTACGCTCGAATGTTCCCGGTTCGTCATATCCTTGCCGATCGTCGCTCGGAAGAGCGGAATACCGGTATGGACGCATGCTCTGCTTGGCGCRCAAACCGCTCCGGTTAGAGCACCGAATATATGTGTATTCCGACATGCTGTCCCGCTGGCTACCAGCGAATCCAGCACCGGCGTCCGCACGGCTTCATTGCCGTAAGCTCCGATAGCTTCACCACGATGATCGTCCGCTATAAGAAATACGACATGAGGTCGTTCAGCTAAATCCGTCTTAATCGTTTTCTCTTTCATGTTAAACACGCTCTCCCTTGCCACATCATTCTGTATGATCTGGATGTGATCTATTTCTATTTCTGTTTCTATTTCTTAGCTTTAAATTGGGTATAAGCTTGTTGGTAAATTTCCAAGTAGCGTTTAATATTCATTTTGTCCAACGTGCTTAAGTAGTTGTTCCACTCTTTCTCAACGTCTAGTGAGCCTGTAACTGTTTTGGCGAAAAATTCAGTTCTGTAATCGGTCAATGTCTTCTCAAGCGTAGATAGTTCCTCGGCCTGTTCGTTTGTGAAGAACAATGGCGGTACAATCTTGCTCGGATTCGTTCCAAAAGGTTCGTATTTTTTCGTTTCATTATATAAAATAAGTTCAAGTGAATTTTTCGGATCCGCCGCTACGCTTAAGCGTAACTCGTTCGTACGCAGCGAAGGTCCTGCTTGCGCCCAATGTATGTTTTGCAGCTTGCCAAACGATACGATCGGTTTCCATACCGCTTGCTTACCGTTAACGCCAAGCTCACCTTGGGCAGGACGCACCCACTCTTGATCTGGACGTCCCTGTGTACTGCGGAGTGTCGCTTCTTCCGAAAGCAGCAAGTCAGCCATACGGAATGCGGCAGCCGGATTTTTCGCTTTATTCGTAATGACGTATTGTCCTGCAGAAACCGCATAAGGATTGTAGGCTGTAGAACGTATCCCTGTTGGCCCTTTGAGCGGAGGAACGGAGACGTAATCTTTGAATCTCGCGTTATCCACTTCGACGAATACCGTCTGATTTTGTGACGCAATGGCTCCCAGAATTKGAATTTCCKGGTTCATCCCCATTTGTTTCAGCTGGTTTCTATCTTGCGTAAACGTTTGCGGGGAAATTAAGCCCTCGGCGAACATTTTATTCATGTACTTCAAAGCTTCTTTCCACTCAGGTTGATTATAGGCAACTTGGACCTTGCCATCCTTCACAAAGCGCAGGTTGAAATCCTTCTCGATAAATGCACTTGGCAGAAATAGATCTAACGTAGAGGAGGGTCCATTCGTTGCACCCACAAGCGGGATCTCATCTGCTTTACCATTTCCATTCGGATCTTTTTCTTTAAAAGCTTTGAGTACTTGATAAAACTCTTCCGTCGTTTCTGGCATTTTTAACCCAAGTTTATCAAGCCAAGGTTTATAAATCCACATTTTCTGACCAAGTGAGCAATGGTAACAATCATTGACCTGTGGAACCGAATAAATTTTACCGTCAGGCATCGTAATCAGATCTTTCACATAGGTAACTTGTTCGAACATCTTTTTCATTTCAACACCATATTTGTCGATGTAGGGATTCAGCGGAATAAAGACGCCGTCCTTCCCATAAATCGATTGCTGAATCGGCGATACACTCATGTTAAGCAGCACGTCTGGGTAATCACCACTTGCGAGTGAAACGTTGAGCTTCTCTGCAAATGTTTTTTCCGGAGCCACTTCCCAATCGATATGAATGTTCGTTTTCTCTTCTAACCACTTGGTGAACTCGTTTGTTGCGAAGTTTTCGACAATGCTGGAGCCTTTGACCATCACTTTGAGTGTTGTCTTTTCTTTCGTGATCGGGAATTGGCCCGCTGGTGTTACTTGATCATCGACGATGGTTTCCGTCTGCTTGGCAGCCTCCTTCGATCCGCTGTCCGAACATGCGCTTAGAAGTACTAATGACGATGCCGTAATTGCTACTAAAGCTTTTAACCCTCTTTTCATGTAAAAACCTCCCTTTAGCCTTTTAATGAACCAATCATCATGCCTTTGACAAAATGCCTTTGTATGAATGGATAGATGATGAGCACGGGCAGCGTAGACACGACGATAAGGGAAAATTTCAACAACTCCCGCAGACCATCTTTTGCAGCCTGATCTGCAAGGTCGGTTATCATCGACGCATCGACCTCGTTTTGCACCAAAATATCCCTTAACACCAATTGAATCGGGTACAACTCTTGATGTTTCAAATAGAGCAATGCGCTAAAGTATTGGTTCCAATGCCCTACTGCATAGAACAAGGAAATGACTGCTATGATAGGGCCTGACAAGGGAAGTACGATCTTTCGTACAAATGTAAAATCACTACAGCCATCCATTTGAGAGGCTTCAAGCAATTCTTCKGGAATGGTCGTTTGAAAATACGTGCKGGCAATGATCATATTCATCACACCGAGCGCTCCTGGAATAATTAATGACCACCTTGTGTCGATCATACCAAGCTCTTTCACAACCAGATACGACGGGATCAATCCCCCTGAAAACATCATGGTGAATACGAACAACGCCATGACGGCATTACGTGGCATAAAATCTTTTCGCGAAAGCGGATATGCCGCAATGAGTGTAAACAGGACATTGATGGTTGTTCCCACCACGGTATAAAATACGGAATTCAAGAAGCTCGACATGATCAAGCGATGCTTAAATACTGCTTCATAACCCGCTAGCGTCGGCTCAATCGGATACAACCAGACTTTGCCGGAAATAACCGCGGTGGATGAGCTGAAGGAAGCACTGACAATATAAATCAACGGATATAGAATCGTAATAGTAAAAATAAATAGGATGATGTAATTCAGAATTGTAAAAAGTCTGTCATCTGCACTTTCCTTAATGCTTCCCGTCATTGACGCGCCTCCTTTACCACAGACTGGTTTGCCCTAATTGTCTAGCTATTCGATTAACGAGAACGAGCAGGATCAAATTAATGACCGATTTAAACAACCCAATGGCAGATGAATAGGAATAATTGATTGCGGTTGATGCCAAACCGACTTTGTACACAAAGGTATCGATGACTTCCGATGAGCTCATATTCAGCGGATTCTGCAACAGCAACACCTTTTCGAAGCCGATGTCTAACACATGGCCGGTGTTCATGATGAGCAGAATGACCGCAACCGGCAGAATACCAGGCAAATCGACGTGCCACATTCGCCGTACTTTATTCGCGCCATCTACAACAGCTGCCTCGTGGAGCGAAGGATCGACAGCTGCAAGCGCTGCCAAGTAAATGATGCAGGAGAATCCAACATTTTGCCAAGTACCGGACCAGACAAAAACATGTGAAAACCACTCGGGTATACCCATGAAATTGATGGTAGGCAGTCCGAAATACTTCATAATCTTCTGGATCAGGCCTACCCGAGGATCCATCATTTGCAAAATGATACCTACCATGACAACGACAGAGATAAAATGCGGCGCATAGGTGATCATTTGCACGGATTTTTTAAAGAAACGAGAATTAACGTAATTCAAGGAAAGCGCGAGTATGATGGGGAACGGAAACCMCGCAAGTAAACTATAGAGGCTGAGAACGACTGTGTTCTTCATAATCCGCACAAATTCATACGAATGAAAAAAACGATCAAAATGCTTCAGCCCAACCCAATCACTGCCCCATACCCCTTTTGTGGGAATATAATTTTTGAACGCAATCACAGCACCATACATCGGCACGTATTTGAAAATGATCAAATAAATAATGGGCAGCAGCATTAGCACGTAAAGCTGCCAATGGTTGGATGCATTTTTCTTAAGCCTAAACAAGTAATTTTCCTTTTTCACGAAAACTGCAGATCGTGTGCCACTTTTACTAGCCGATATGTCCATAAATCCCTCCCTAGTCGATGACCATAACTCGGTATGTGTAATGTACATCTGTCTACAGCATACAAAAAGCAAGGTGCGCCAAGCATTGTGTTCATTTACACCGCTATGACTTTTTTTGCACTGGAAGTTGGCATGTGAATCGTAACTTTCGTGCCGCTCCMCTGCTCGCTTTGAACAGAAAGTCCATACTGCTGCCCGAAAACCATCTGAATTCGGTTATGCACATTGAGCAGTCCGATGCTGCCTTCGAATGTGGGTTGCGTATCCACCAGCTTCTCCTGTCGGCTATTCAGGAGTCGTGTGTTTAATTGCAGTAGGGATTCGGCTTCGATACCGCAGCCATTATCTTGAACGATGACATAAAAATCCGCTTCATTCTTCCAAGCGTCTATAATGATTGTGTGCTTATCCTCGATTCCATAGGRAAACGCATGCTTAAATACATTCTCCACCAAGGGTTGCAGCGTCAAACGAACCATGCTGTCCAGCAAATAATCCGTAGAGATCCGAACATCAATCTCGAATTCGCGCTGGTTGCGATATTTCATAATCGACATGAAGTACAGAATGTGTTTGAGCTCATTCGCTACCGTAATTTCCTCCAAGTCAGTACGGATGGAATAACGCAGCATATACGACAGAGAACGAACAATGTCTTTGATTTCGCTGGATTTTTGGATGACAGCATAGCAAATAATAATTTCCAACGTGTTGTACAAAAAGTGCGGGTTAATCTGTAATTGCAGGGATTGAAACTCCGCTTGCTGCCGTTTCATCATATTGTCTTGATTGCGCAGTTCGGTCTCGTAAACCGGCTCAACCAACTCTTCCAGCCGAGAGACCATCGTATTATAGCTGATGATTAGCTGGTCCATTTCATCTAAGCTCCCAGTGAGTGGTACTCGAGTCCATAGACCTTTTGCCGTCTGACGCATGCCATTCTCCAATAATCGAACAGGACGAACAATCGATTGACCGAATCGATAAGCTAGGAATGTGGCCAAAAACAAAGTAATGATACCTACAATTAATATCGTTTGCCGCAAATCGGAAATGGGCTGTCGCTGTTCAGAAATGGACATGCTTGCCACTAACGTCCAACCGGAGTAATCGGATTTTCTGCTGAAAAATACTCGCCCCGGTTCTCCGGGCAATTCAAATACTTGATCTGTTTTGGCTTCAACCGTATTGAAATGCATGCCATCGAGCTGTTTCCCGATTCGGCTCGAATCCGGATGATACAGTATTTTCCCACGATCGTTAACGATAAAAAAATACCCCGAGTTCCCGAGTTTAATACCCTTCCAGAGCGTGTTTAACTCCCCAATTTTGAGCTCAAAACCCATGATCCCTTTAAATAAGGTAGATGAGGTTCGATCCGCCAATTTGCGTATGAGTGTGAGATGACCGTCTAGAAATCCGGAATCTTTGATCGTGAGCTTCCCGTTAATCGTATCGTCATCCTTCATCTGTTCCACATATTCATCAAAACCCTTGTAATTAAAAGGGACAATGTGAGCATTGAAATCGGTTGCTTGGAACCCGTTGTAACCGACGATGTATGTCATCGAGATTTCTGGATTGTTAATGAGAACGGGTTGAAATACTCCCTTCATCGCTATTTCGGAAGAATAAAACCCTGAAGTAGCATGGTAGGGAAGATCTAGCGCCTCTTTCACTACAGGTGAAATTAAAATTGAAAGTGTAGCCCTCTCATAGCTTTTCAGAAATAGATCGGTTTCATGTAGGACATTATCAACGATTTGAGTCAACAGCCCTTCATACTGGTTCTCCAGTTCGTTGGACGATCGCCAATAGCCGGTAACCCCCACCGTCACCAAGGCTAACGTGATAATAATGACGAAGTAGATGTAAACCTTACGAACAAGTCTGCTATTCATTACTTGATCCCGAGCAGTCCGCGATATTCGGTGGGGGAATATCCAGTTGCCTTTTTAAATACGCGCGTAAAATGCGGGTAGCTCTCGTAACCAACCTCGGCTACAATGTCGATAATTTTGTAATGGGGTACGGCAAGCAGTTGTTTAGCTCGATCAATGCGTTTGCGCATCCGGTGTTGCACGAAGGTTTCGTTCGTATGTTTCTTAAAATAATGGCTGAAATAGGTCGGCGTTAGTCCTAGCTTCCCTGCAACTTTCTCCAGTGAAAGCTCATCCTCGAAGAGATGCTCATCAATATATTGAATCGCTGCCTCCAGTACATCGATTCTCTCATGATTGCGATATTCGCTCAGCCGCTGAATCCAGCTTCTTATTTCCACCTGAAACCTTTCGTACGTAATCGTGATGACTGTATGCTCCTCTACAAATGGTTTCACCTCAACCCTGTATGCCCCTCTGGCATTCAGTTTCTTGTGAAGTAACTTTACTGCGTCGGATACCCGCAGGTGTTGTTGGAGCTCCGTATCAACATCGAACAACTCCCGTTTGCCCTCATCAAGCAATTCATCGACCCGTACTTTGTCCATCATCCAAATCGCTTCTTCTAATTGATCGATCCATTGTTCAAAATGAGTAAAGGAAATAAGTGCAGCTTCCCGCATGGATAGCATTTTATTCAATATTGGAAAAAGCTCGATTTCTGTAATTGGCTTCAGTAAATATTCTTGTACACCGTAGGACATACATTTTTGCGCATAGGCAAAATCTCCGTATCCAGAAAGGACGACAACTTTGGTTGATAACTTTAGTTGCTGTATATGTCGGCATAGCTCTAGCCCGTCCATCCGAGGCATTCGTATATCTGTCAACACGACGTCAGGAGGGTTAGCCATAATGTTCGACAAGGCGGACTCGCCATCCGTAAATACGTCGATTTCATTAAATCGTTTATATTCTTCAATCAGCGTTTTGAGGCCAACTCCGATGATTGGTTCATCGTCAACAATGCAGATTCTAGCCATTCGATTGCCCCCTCGTGTTTCAAAAATGAAAACCCTCGATCGCCTCTGACAAGAGGGCACTACTTAATTATGTTCCGATATCCTATCGTCTGAATACCCATCAAAACATGAACAGCGTCATCAAAATCGAAACTTTGAACCTTTACTTATCCGATTGGGTAAGCAAAATACAGACTGATGTCACCATTTGATGGTTCTGCAAAAAAGAAAAAAGACTGCCTCAAACCAGGCAGCCTTACTTAAATTCTGTTATATGTCGTTATACACGACGCAACTTCGTTATACGCCCATCGATAATCCACTCGGCCACATAGACATCTCCCAGTGAATCTACACAGACGCCATGAGGTGAACTAAAGCGGTTATCCCGATAATATTCCTTGGGTAAATTAGGCCAACCTTGCTGTTTGTAGGCTAATTGATCTTCACYAAGATGAGCGACAAGTGAATCATCTTCCGAGTTGAATACAGTCACCCTACTATGTAAGTCGGGGAAGAACATGAGTCCCTCATGAAAATAGAAGGAGCATGGCATATCCATATCATTGTCGATAAAACGCTTGAAATCTCCACTTAGTGTGAATACTTGAATGCGATGATTCCCTCGATCAGCAACATAGAGCTCAGGTTCGCTGCCCGTGAGTTTAACGGAAATGCCATGGGGGCATTTCATTAAGCCAGGTTCACTTCCTGTTCCACCCCAAGAATGGATACGATCTCCTTGGGCATTATACTGATGAATCCAATGCTGACCGTAGCCGTCCGTCACATAAATGTCGCCGTTTGGCGCGACAGCCAGATCAGTTGGCTTGTATTTTTTTTCATCAGAGTAAACGTCACCTAGATCAGGCGGAGTCAAACGAAGTACGACTTCACCGTTAAGTGTTGTTTTTACCACTGTCCCAAGTCCACAATCCGTCATGTACAAATATTCACCGTCATGCTCTTTATGGAGGTATAAACCGTGTGCATTGGCTTCTATACCTTCAACAGTCCACGATTTGATCCATTCGCCTGAACGACTGAATACCGACATATTCGGCACGCCTGTATGAAGTACGTAAATATTGTCTTCCGAATCGGCAACAATGCCATGCGTATAACCAAAAGTCTGACCTTCTGGAAGACGTCCCCACCCATTTACCACTTCTGTTCGAAACATGCGATTTCCTGTTTGCATACTTAACCTCCTGAGCGATATGTGAATTTGATAGACAACATGTATAATCAGACATCACTTTATGTCTTTTGTAAAGCTTTTTCGAGTTTACGGTAAGAAACAGATGAGAGAAGATTGAATGGATGCGCTTAGTAACTTGCTTACTTTTCTTGAGTTACATTATATATTATAGTATAATAGAGTTAATCTGAAAGGAGCGATTTAATATGTCCAACCATACAACATCAACTTTTGAAATAGGAATAAGCACATTTCTCGAGGCTGCTCCAAGAGCTAATGGCATCACACATGCGGAAAGGCTCCGTCAAGCGGTAGAGGAAATAAATTTGGCCGATCAAGTTGGCCTAGACGTTTATGCCATTGGCGAACATCATCGAGCAGATTATGCGAGCTCAGCACCGGCTGTTATTTTGGCGGCAGCTGCTTCCACGACCAAACGAATCCGCCTCTCGAGCGCCGTGACGGTGTTATCTTCGGATGATCCAGTTCGCGTTTACCAAGCGTTCTCCACCTTAGACGGATTATCCAATGGACGCGCAGAAATTATGGCGGGCCGCGGATCTTTTATCGAATCTTTTCCGCTTTTTGGATACGACTTAAACCACTACGACAGCCTATTTGAGGAAAAACTGGAGCTCCTGCTCGCGATCCGCGAAACAGAGAAAGTAAGCTGGAAAGGCGGCCATCGCGCTGGCATTAATAACTTAGGCGTTTATCCGCGAGCTGTACAAGAGCCGTTACCCGTATGGATCGGAACTGGCGGTAATCCGGATTCCGCGATTCGCGCTGGCATACTAGGACTGCCAGTCGTCTTTGCGATTATTGGCGGTATGCCGGAGAGGTTCGCTTCGCTAGTCAATCTATACAAGGAATCGGCCGCTAAAGCGGGTCACGACGTAAGCAAGTTGCAGATCGCGACGCATTCGCACGGCTTCATATCGGATACTAGTGAGAAAGCGGCCGACTTGTTCTACCCAGCAACGGAAGCCATGATGAACACGATTGGCCGTGAGCGCGGCTGGTCGCCCTACACGCGTGACACGTTCGATGCAGCGCGAAGCCTTCGCGGTGCACTGTACGTCGGCGATCCCGAGTATGTAGCGGAGAAAATCATCTTGCTCCGCAAGAACCTCGGCATAACGCGATTCCTCTTGCATGCGGATGTTAGCACACTGCCGCATCATGAATTGCTGCGCACGATCGAGCTGCTCGGCACGAAAGTCGCGCCGATCGTTCGCAAGGAGCTGGAGCGCGAGGCATAAGCATAGCAAATAGGATTCCCAAAGCCATGTATGTGGCGGGGAATCCTTTTTTTTTGTTGCCGAAGGAGTTCGATTTTATTCCATCGCTGGTGAAGTTACTCGAGATCGTCGATTATTTCGACTATCTCCCACCAGCAGGCGCTGGTTCCTTGCGAGATCGTCGATTATTTCGACTATCTCACCTCCGCAGGCGCCGATTTCTTGTGAGATAGTCGATTATTTCGACTATCTCACCCCAACAGGCGCTGATTTCTTGCGAGATAGTCGATTATTTCGACTATCTCACTTCCCTAGGCACTGATTCCTTGCGTGATAGTCGATTATTTCGACTATCTCACCCCCGCAGGCGCCAGTTTCTTGCGAGATAGTCGATTATTTCGACTATCTCACCCCCGCAGGCGCCAGTTTCTTGCGAGATAGTCGATTTTTTCGACTATCTCACCCTCGCAGGCGCCAGTTTCTTGCGAGATAGTCGATTATTTCGACTATCTCACTTCCCTTCTACTTGACTCCTACGACTGGCAACTCAATGACTAACAAACACCCGTCTGCTCCCTGCTCCACGTCCCGGGATATCCGAAGACTGCCCCCCAATTGCGTGATTCGCTCCATCATCGACTGAAGACCGAAGCCCAAGGCAGTCGCCTCATAGCGCTCTCCGTCGTTCCAAAGCGAGAAGATCAGTTTGTCATCACTAGTATTAAGTTTAAACTGGAAGCTAGTACAGCGGCCGTGGCGAATTCCGTTGGTTAGCCCTTCTTTGAGCGCGTGGTAGATCGCTTTTTTGTGCATGGAGCTTAGCGGCGGAAGCGGTGAAATGGCATGGTCGACTTTCATCCCTGCTACTTCCTCCGTTTGTGCCAGCAACTGCTTAAGCGCGGGTTCCAGCTGGAAATCCACTCCTTGCTGCTTCAAAGTACGGACAGACTCACGAATATCGTCCAGCCCTTTACGGACCAGCTGCTGCGAAAGCGCCAGCTTATCGTTGCCGCGGGGATCGCCGCGTTCGAGCAGCATTTTGGCAGCCTCCATCTGTACGATGGAGGTGGTTAGCGTGTGTCCGACGTGGTCATGAATTTCCTGGGCGAGCAGGTTCCGCTCTTCCATTAGCGTCAATTCGTTAAGCGTCTCAGCCGTTTCACGGACGGATTCTCGAAGGCGATTCGTCGTAAACTCCAGTTCGGAGGTACGCTCCTGAACCATCCGTTCTAACTCTAATGTGAAGCGCGACAACTTCATTTGAATGCCTACACGTGCCAGCAGTTCATGACGGGTGAACGGTTTGACGATGTAATCATTTGCCCCAGCATCGAAGCCTTCCAGTAGATCGACCAATCGTCCTTTGGCCGTTAGCAGGATGATCGGCAAAGTACTTTCGTCATATCGTTCGCGAAGACGACGACAAATGTCGTAGCCGTTCATATCAGGCAGCAGCACATCCAGTAGCAGGAGATCAGGTACCTGCTGTTCGATAAGCGCCAGCGCCTCTTCCCCATTCGCCGCCTTCAGCAATCGTAGAGAAGATCCGCTCAAATAATTATCCAACACCTGAAGATTAACAGGCTCGTCGATGGCCTAATTTATCATAGGAATTCTAATCTCTCAAACGTCAAAAAGAGCCCAAAATGGGCTCMGTAATAAAGTTCTATAACTATTAGATTGGCTCCTAATTTTACAGGAATACAACTCATAAAGAACTAATAACCTCGTTGTACATCCACCGATTGGCTAACTCGCTCTTGTCCATTATCGATTTCTCCAAGCACAGTGAGCAATCCCTCAATTGCTTCATCCACCCCTGTAACAGCAGAAATATGCGGCGTAATGACCACGTTCGGATGAGCCCACAACGGTGAAAGTACGGGTAGAGGTTCCTCCCTAAACACATCAAGAACTGCTCTACGCACCTGTCCCAGTTCAATCGCTTCCAGTAGTGCGTTCTCATCCACCGAAGCGCCCCTACCGACATTAATAAAGCCAGCACCCTGCATGTAGGAAAATAAGCGTCTTTCAAATAAACGTTCCGTGCTTGGTGTTAGGGGTAACGTGTTTACAACCCAATCGGCTTGAGGTAACACCTGGTGCACTTCGGTAATCGGAAGTACCTTGTTAAAATGACGGTTCGCTGCGCCACTGCGAGAAATTCCGTATATATTTACTCCAAAATTGCTAAGCATCCTCGCCACTTCCTCGCCAATCGTACCTGTTCCGAAAATGACGATATTCAATTCATGCAGCAGCTTCTGCTGTGATGGCAGCCATTGCCTTTGGGACTGAGCATGCTGGAATATATCATGACGTTGTAAATCGGCAAGTAGATAGCTTAAGCAATATTCCCCTATTTTCCGCCCAAAACTGCCGACCGTACGCGTTAACATGACATCCTTTTTCCATTCGCGATCAAATAAAAATGCATCAACGCCGGCTCCAAGCGCATGAATCCACAGCAATTTACCGAAATGAAACGACTCCGTCGGTTTAAAGGCCACATAACCATCCGCCCAATCGAAGTGATTCGGACATACTTCCGTCTCTGGAAGAAACAGATACTCCCTCTTCGTGTCCATTGAAGTAAGCTTTTCAAGCTCTTTATACATTCGCCCGGTCACTAATATTCGTTTGATATCCAACTAC